>JALTLT010000302.1 GCA_027001815.1 Gammaproteobacteria bacterium
GCCCCTGATGCAGGCGCACGGTGCCCCACCCCCCGGAGCCCCTTCGCGCATCCTTCATGAATCCTATTAGTCTATCAGCAAAACCTGTTGATCCGATAGATTCGCCCGCTCCCGCCGCTCCGTCCCCCTTTGCCGGCGCGCCCGCCGATGCTATGCTCTTGCACCCCATTTTCCCCCGGAGGGCTCTCTCCCGTCATGCATCCCATGCTCAACATGGCCGTCCGCGCCGCCCGCGCCGGTGGTGATCTGATCCTCCGCTACGTGGATCGGGTGGACACCCTCACCATCACCAGCAAGCAGCGCAACGACTTCGTCTCCGAGGTGGACCGCATGGCGGAGGAGGCGATCATCAGGGTCCTGCGGCGCGCCTACCCCGATCACGGCATCCTCGCCGAGGAGAGCGGCGCCTCCGAGGGAGACGAGTATCTCTGGATCATCGACCCCCTGGACGGCACCACCAATTTCCTCCACGGTTTCCCCCAGTTCGCCGTCTCCATCGCACTGCAGCACCGGGGGAGGCTGGAACAGGCTGTGGTCTACGACCCGGTTCGCCAGGAGCTCTTCACTGCCAGCCGCGGGGCCGGCGCGCAGCTCAACAAGAGGCGGCTGCGGCTCGATCCCCGGCGCAAGCTGGATGGGGCCCTGCTGGGCACCGGTTTTCCCTTCCGCCATCAACAGCACCTGGAGGCGTGGATGGGGATGTTCCGCACCCTCTTCACCGAGGTGGCGGACGTGCGCCGCGCCGGCTCGGCGGCCCTCGATCTCGCCTACGTGGCCGCCGGGAGGCTGGACGGTTTCTGGGAGATCGGCCTCTCCCGCTGGGACATGGCCGCCGGTGCCCTGCTGATCCGCGAGGCGGGCGGCCTGGTTACCGACTTCGCTGGCGGCGAGAACTACCTGGAGACCGGCAACGTGGTGGCCGGCGCAGCCAAGGTGGTGCCGGAGATCGTGCGCCGCATCCAGCCCTTCCTCGGGCCGGGCATCGAGGCCTGAAGAGCCCCGGCCCCACCCGGCTTCCATGGTGGCGACCGGAACGGGGGTGACTCCGCCCCCCGCCAGTACCCGCTCCTGCGGTCACTCTGCTGCCCGACTCTCTGCTCTTCGTTTCCGTTCAAGCTTCCGACCTCCCGTCCGATACAGGAATCAACCTGTAGCGAGACGAGATGGATACGGGAAGATGAACGAGAATCGCGGCAAGCCGGTATTGGCCCCCCGGGCCCTGGAACTGATCATGCGCGACGTGCTCAACGGGCTCGAGGAGAGTGTGATCACCGCCTGGCTCGAAGCGGCACCGGTGGGCCTGGAGATCCTCTCCATCGATGCCCCGGAAGAACCGACGCGGGGCGGGGAGGCGAGCGGTTGCGGCGCCGACGTCATCTCCCTCTCCCACTTCCGCTCGGCCCGCAAGCGCATCGACACCCTCCTTCCCCCGCAGCCGGCTCACCGCAACCGGTGACTCCGACGCCGGGACGATCAGCGGTGATTTGTGACGCAATTCCCAATCTGGTACGGTTCGATCTCCTACATTCCCAGTGAGCCCCTGTCGAGGAAGTTGGAGAGAACCCCATGGAGATCCTGTCCCGCCTGCTCCAGGCGATGCGTGACAACAACGCCACCGACCTGCTGCTCAACTCGCGCTCGGCGCCCTTTCTGCGCGTCGACGGACGACTCAAGCCCCTGGAGATGAAACCCCTCAGCGCCGCTCAGCTCGAGCGAATGCTCCCGCTGATGATGTCCGAAGAGCAGCTCGCCGCCTTTCGCCGCAACCCGGAGGCCAACCTGGCGGTCTCCGCCCCCGGCATCGGCCGCTTCCGCATCAACGCCTACCGGCAACGAGGCGAGGTGGCCCTGGCGATCCGCGCCATCCCCACCACCGTTCCCACCTTTCAGGAACTGGGCCTGCCGGAGGGACTGAGCCAGGTGTCGATGCTCCGCCGGGGACTGGTGGTCATCGCCGGCCCGGCAGGGGCGGGCAAGACCACCACCCTGGCCTCGCTGATCGCCTACCGCGCCGACCACGACACGGCCCACATCATCACCGTCGAGGACCCCATCGAATACGAGATCCCCGCCACCCGCTCGGTGGTGAGCCAGCGCGAGGTGGGGAAGGACACCCTCAGCTACGAGAACGCATTGACCAACGCCCTCCGCCAGTCCCCGGACGTGCTGGCGATCGGCGAGGCACGACACGTCACCGCCCTGGAACACGCCCTGGAGTTCGCCGACACCGGCCACCTCTGTCTCACCACCATCCACGCCAATACCACCACCCAGACCTTCGAGAGGATGATCAACCTCTTCGGAGAGGAGGAGCGGGAACAGGTCCTGCTCTGCATGGCACACAACGTCAAGGCGATCCTGTTCCAGAATCTCCTCCCCTCCGAGAGTGGCGGACGGGTCCTGGCCTGGGAGCTGCTCATGATGACCCCCCGCCTCCAGGAACTGGTCCGCAAGGGAGCCTTCTGGGAGCTCTACGAGGCGGCCCGCAAGAGTCCATCCGGAGGCCTCCAGACCTTCGACGACACCCTCTACACCCTCTACGGAGAGGGGCTCATCAGCGAGGAGACGGCCCTCGAGCACGCCCACTCCGACAACGACCTGAGGCTGCGCATGAAGCTCTCCTCCACCGGCCCCCAGCAGGCGCCGCCCCGTCAGGCGATGTAGGCGGGAGAGCGGGCGCGCGCTCCTCCGCGGCCCCCGGGAGGATGCAGAAGGCACCGCTGCCTCTTCAAGGACGCCGAGTCATTGAAAACATGAGGAAGCCGGAAATCGCTTTTTCGGCTCCCGTACTCTGACAATTCAGGGATGAATTGTTCGGAGGTTCCTTGACAATAAGGGTAAACCCCATGTTTCTGGCCGAAGCCCGACTGTGCTATAAGAATCCCTGAGGAGTCGCAATTCACTATAAGAACCATTCCGGTTACCGGACTCTCCAGGGCAGGAGGAGGGAGTGTCCACTCCGGAAATGAAGAGACACAGGGGAAAAGGATATGAAGAAGACGCTTCTCGGCCTCTTCGCGCCGCCGCTCGCCGTCTGTCGTTACGCCTGCGCCAGCTGTTGCGCCGCCCCCATCGGCGTATTCTGGATCACCGGCATCGTCAGCATGCTGTATGGACTGGAGGGTGGACCACTGGGCCAGCCCGGTATCAGTTGGCCCACCATCGTGCTGGGCATCATGCTGTGGAGCATCTCCACCCTCTGGGCGATCATCACCCTGCGCAACGTGGAAGAGAGGACGGAAGAGTGTCCCGGCTGTCTCGACCTGAACGAGGAGGAGCCCAACCCCCTGGACGAGGTCCGCAAGGCACACTGAACCCGACCGCCCGCAATCGCCCGCCAGGAGGAGCCACCCGTCCCCCTCGCCGGTCGCGGGGCGGCAGCCCGGATCCCCGTCGTTGTGGGCGCCGCCCATGAGCCTCGCCGACCGCATCTCCAGTCGCCGCCTGGCAGGTCCCGAGGCCAACCCCGTCTACCTGCACCACCGTCGGGTCTAC
>JALTLT010000303.1 GCA_027001815.1 Gammaproteobacteria bacterium
GGGGAGCGCCGGCAGCCTCGGGCTCTCCTCCCTGGCGAATGCCTGCCATGCGGTGGTCACCCAGGTCAGAAGGGGAGAGGCGCCTGCGCCCGAGGTGGTGGCCCGATGGCGTGAGTCGGTCGATGCGGCGAGCGTCGCCCTCCATGGGTGGCTCGACGGCAACAGGGTATCGTGAGAGTACCCGGATACCCCGGGGATCGGCCCTTTCGACATCCTGTCAGTCCCGCTCCTCTCCCTCCTCTGCCGCCACGGCACGCGGCAGCTCCAGCTCCAGCGTCATCTCACCATCCCGCCATCCCTGTTCCAGTACTCCGCCGAGCAACTGAGCCCCCTGTCGTGCCACCTCCAGGCGGATCCAGGGAGGGTCCAGAAATCGTTCGGCGCTCTCCTCGAGGGGCGGGGCGTCGCAGGCGAAACCGATCGTCAGGTGTATCGTCTCGCCGCGACTCCCGACGATGGCCGAAATCGAGTCGAGCGGGCCGAGTCCCGTCGCCGCCATCATCAGGTTGGTGAGGACGGTGATCAGCATCTTCTCGTCGGTGAGAGGGGAAGGGGGAGGGTCCCCTTCCATTTCGAGGTGGAGGGGGTCGAGACGTGCGATGCGCGCCGCCGTCCGCCAGCTCTCCTCCAGGTGAAGCGGGCCGCGCGGTTGTCGGGTCTCGGCGGACTGGATACGGGCAAGATCGAGCCAGGCATCGATCCGTTCCCGAAGCTTTTCGGTGGCGCGAACGATCTCCTCCACGCTGCTGCGCTGGAGCCCCGAGAGCGGCTCGACGGGATCTTCCTGGAGTGCCCGGGAAAACCCGAGAATGTTGTTGAGGGGGCTGCGCAGGCTGCCGTTGACCCGGTTGAGCAGCGCATCCCTGACCCGGGCGGCACGGGAGTAGTTGCTGCGCATCAGCGAGAGGCGCCGCTCCTGGCGCGCTGCGGTGCGCCGTACCCTGGCCAGTTCGCGCCGCAGGGAGGCGAGCTGGTCGTCGCGCAGGGCGATCAGGGAACGGAGACGCGAGACGGCTCGCTCAGGGTCCTCCCCTCCGCGCAGGGAATTGAGCAGAGGGGAGAGGAGTGCGGCCACGGCGCCGGTCAGTTGCAACTGCTGGGGTCTCGGTGGCTGGTCGAACTCCACCTGCAGGAAGCCGTGTCTTCGGCAGGGGTCGCAGATCGGAAAACAGTAGTTGCGGTCGTCGCGAGCCACCGGCCTTCTCAGATGCATGGCCCGGAGTCCGGCAGGTTCGTTCAGTGGCGGCGTCGCCTCGTCGCTGCCGCCGCAATCCAGATGGCCCGCCTCACTGCGGCTGTGAAGCTGCAGACGCAGGGGGTCACGATGCCACTCCAGGATCCGCCACCGCTGCACGCCCCCTTCCGAGACGAGCAGCCGGTCGAGATCCGCGAGGAAGTCGCGTCCGTCGGGGATCCGGCCGAAACCCTCCACCACCCCGCGCAGCGCCTCCAGTCGCCGCATCCGTTCGCCAGTCCGCTCCTGATGTTGCATGAGCTGGTGGAACCAGGGGACGAGGAAGGTGAGGCCGGCGGCGATCATCGCCGCCACGAAGAGCATCACGGGGCCGGTGGGTGGAGGGGGAGTCGTGCCCTGGAGGAGTGCTGCGGCGGTGAGCAGGGCCCAGAGCATGAAGGCACCGGCGAGCACCAGCCATGTGGCGTGATGACCCGTCTCCAGGTAGAGACGCACCGCCACCGCGGTAGCCCAGAGCAGGGCGAGACAGGTGAGAAGGCCTACCGCGACGGTCATGGTCCTGTTATCGCTCCACACGCCGGTGGCGCCACCGCCCCGGCTCCCGGGAGCCGGGGAGGGGCTACTCCACCCCGTGCATCAGTCGCTTGATGAAGGGGCTCAGGAACAGCAGCAGCAAACCCGCTCCCATCGAGGAGCCCACCAGGAACCAGTATAGCGGCACCTGCCACTGGTGGAGAATCGATTCCAGGGTGCCTGCCAGGTAGTTGGCCAGCGCCATGGCGGTGAACCAGAAACCCATCATCAGTGACACCAGTCGCGCCGGCGCCAGTTTGGTGACCATGGAGAGGCCGATGGGAGAGAGGCAGAGTTCCCCCATGGTGTGCAGCAGGTAGACGGTGAGCAGCCACCAGGGCGCCACCCGACCGAACTCGCTGGCCCGCTCGTCGGCCACGGCCAGCACCACGAAGCCGAGTCCAAGGATCATCATGCCCACCGCCTGCTTCTGGATCGAGGAGAGGGCGAACCGGCTCCGGTCGAGGCGCAGCCAGAGGGCCGAGAAGAGCGGGGCCAGAAGCAGGATCGCCAGCGGGTTGACCGACTGGAAATAGCTGGCCGGCATCTCCCAGCCGAGCAGGTTGCGCTCGGTCTTCTGGTCGGCGAAGAGGTTCATGGTGCCGCCCGCCTGCTCGAACCCCATCCAGAAGAAGATGACGAACAGGGCCATGATGAAGATCACCAGCAGGTGCTGACGATCCTCGCGGGTCAGTTTCACCGGCTCGCTGTTGCCTCCGAACCAGCGGGGCGCCGTGGTGGCGATCACCAGCAGGCCGGCACCGAGTCCCAGTTGGGTGCCGGTACCGGCCATCTCCCAGAGCTGGCTGATCTGCGGCCAGAGAAAGACGCCGGCGCCGACCAGCAGGGTGACCGCGGTGCTCACTGCCGTGATGGTGCTCCAGTCCCCGATGCCGAGCCGGAAGTGTTCGCCGGAAGGCTCCTCGTGATGCGAGCCGGCGTGGCCGAGGCGGTGCTGGCCCGCCCAGTAGATGAGCATGCCGAGCACCATGCCCACCCCGGCGGCGCCGAACCCCCAGTGCCAGCCCACCTTCTCGCCCAGGGTGCCGCAGATCAGGGGGGAGAGGAAGGCACCCAGATTGATGCCCATGTAGAAGATGGTGAATCCGGCGTCGCGGCGCGGATCGTGCTGCTCGTAGAGAGAGCCGACCATGGTGGAGATGTTGGGTTTGAAGAAGCCGTTGCCCGCCACCAGCAGACCGAGGGCGAAGTGGAGCAGGCCGGGAAAGGCCATGGCGAAGTGGCCCAGGGCCATGACGATGCCGCCGACGAAGACCGCGCGCCGTGCCCCCAGCCAGCGGTCCGCCAGGTAGCCGCCGATGATGGGCGTGAGGTAGACCAGGCCGGTGTAGGCGGCGTAGAGGGAGAGGGCCTCCTCGCGGGAGTACTCCTGGGCGTTGACCAGGTAGAGCACCAGCAGGGCGCGCATGCCGTAGTAGCTGAAGCGTTCCCACATCTCGGTGAAGAAGAGGACGAAGAGCCCCTGGGGATGCTGGACCTTGGTGATCATGGATGGTGTTCCGAAGCCGAATGGAATCGTGTGGGTGGAGGGAGGGCGGCCTGTTGTTGCGGGTATGGCGTGGTGGCGGTGCCTCCGTGGCCCGTCCCGCGCCGGATCCGTAACGGGCATGGTAGCGGGACCGGGCTCTCACCGGCAAGGCCGGGATCCGGTCCGCCAGGAGAAGGTGGGACGGATACGCCGCTGGCGAGGCTCGGGGCC
>JALTLT010000304.1 GCA_027001815.1 Gammaproteobacteria bacterium
CCATGTTGGCCAGGCTTGCCGCAGAATGACTGCGGCGGCGCCTGTCCGCCTCGCTGTGAAAGCGCTGGCTGTGGCTGAATGTAATGTAAACCCTTGCCGGGTTAATATTAAACCGCGTTTTCCGTCTACGGATCTAACAGGCTGTTGAAAAACCCCGTTTTTCGACAGCCTGTGCCGCGGTGCAGGGATGCACCGCCGTTTTCAATGACGACAAGTCATTTGAAAACGCAAGGAAGCCGGAAATCGCATTTTCGGCTTCCGGCGTTGAAAAAAGCCAGGACGGCCTTTTTCAACATCCTGCTAAAGAGCCCATGGACGGATCTTTCGATATCCGGTCAAAGAACCGGCAGAACCGCCTCCAGCAGAAGCTTGACCCGTTCGATGCCCTCCTTGAGATGGCGCTCGATCTCCTCCATCTCGATCGTGCCCGGAGCGATCCCCGCCGCCCAGTTGACGCTCAATGCACAGGTGACGTAGCGCAGCCCGATCTCCCGGGCGAGGGCCGCCTCCGGCATACCGGTCATGCCCACCATGTCACAACCGTCGCGGCGCAGACGCTCGATCTCGGCACGGGTCTCGAGCCGGGGTCCCTGAGTGGCACCGTAGGTCCCTCCGTTCCAGAGATCGATTCCGGCCTCCGCCCCGGCGGAGAGCAGCGCCTCGCGCATGGCGTCGTCGTAGGGTTCGGTGAAATCGATGTGGGTGACCTGGCGCAGGTCCTCCTCGAAGAAGGTGCTCTTGCGCCCCCAGGTATAGTCGATGATCTGGTCGGGAACCGCCAGACGCCCCGGCTCCATCGCCTCGTGAATTCCTCCAACCGCTGCGACGGCGATCACCTGGCGGACGCCGCACTCCTTGAGCGCCCAGAGGTTCGCACAGTAGTTGACCTTGTGGGGCGGAATGCTGTGCGTATTGCCGTGTCGGGGCAGAAACACCACCTCCCGGCCGGCGACGGTGCCGAACACCACGGGGGCCGACGGCACCCCCCAGGGGGTATGAACCATCTCGCGATGGGTGATATGCAGATTCTGCAGGGAGGTGAGACCGCTCCCTCCGATGATGCCGATGATGGACACGCGGTCGTTCCCCTCACATCCCGGCCACGGCATAGATGCCGGCGGCATTGCGCAGATAGTTCTTGTAGTCCATCCCGAAACCGAACACGTAACGATCCTCCACCTCCAAGGCGGCGAAATCCGCGCCCGCCATTCCATACTTGCGGTCGTGACGCTTCTCCACCAGCACGGCGGTCAGCACCTCCTCCGCCTCGTGGCCCCTGCACCACTCGACGATCCGCTGCAGCGTGATCCCCTCGTCGAGGATGTCGTCCACCACCAGCACCGTGCGCCCCTTCACCGGAAGCTGGGGCTCGACCCTCCAGAGGAGATCTCCGCCGCTGGTCCCGCCCCGATAGCGGGTGGCATGGATATAGTCGAGCTGAAGCGGAAAGGCGAGATGGGTCATCAGCTTTCCGGTAAGCACGATTCCGCCGTTCATCACGCAGAGCAGCACCGGATTCCGTCCACCCGCTCTCGCCGCGATCTCGTCGGCCATGACGGTGATCGCCTCTTCGACCTCTCTCGCGTCGTACAGGCAATCCGCCTCCTGCCAGACCCGTTGCGCCTCGTCGGCGGAAATGGACATCCTGGCGCCTCCTCGATGGAATACCGGATCAGTAGGTGAAGGTTACCGTGCCGTCGCTCATCGCCTCGCTGACGAGGTAGGCGGCTCCCACCACCTCGTCGATCTCGTCGATCAGCTCCTCGCCCCACGCCTCCACGGCCGGCGCGCACGCCTTGAAGAGCACACCGGCTTCATGTGCCCCGCGCATCAGGTCGAGGAGTGAGCCACCTTCCCCCTCCAGAGCGATCGACGAGGCCACGCCGCGACGAGCGAGCGAACCGGCACCACCACTGAACAGCACCTCCACTTCGTACTCCATGGTGGCGGCAACGGTGGCCTGGATGAAGGGGGCGCTCAGTTCCGCGCTGTCCCGCTCCCCCGTGTTCACGAGGATGATCAGAAGCTTGTCGGCCATGGGAAGAAAGGTCTCCAGGAACTCCGTGGAAGGATCCGGCACCGCCCATTATAGCAGGGGAAGAGGCGCCCTCACCTCCCTGTATCAGTACCGGCTCAACTCTCGCTGGAAGGGGGCAGACCCGCCAGTTGAAGCGGTTCGGGGACGTGCACGGTGGAGGTGGGGAAGGCCACTTCGGCCCCCTCCTCCCCGATGATCTCCAGGATCCGGAAAAGCACATCCTGCTTGATCTCGTGGTAACGGATCCAGTCGGTGGTGCGGGTGAAGGTGTAGACGAAGAAGTCGAGAGACGAGGGGGCGAACTGGTTGAAATTGACGATCAGGGTCTGGTCACTGGCGATCTCCGGATGGTTGCGCAGCATCTCCCGTACCCGCTCGACGATCCTCGGCAGTTTCGACGCGTCGTCGTAGCGCACGCCGACGGTCTCGTAGATGCGGCGGTGGCTCATGCGCGAGGGATTCTCCACCGCGATGTTGGCGAAGGTGGAGTTGGGGATGTAGAGCGGCCGCTTGTCGAAGGTACGGATACGGGTGAGACGCCAGCCGATCTCCTCCACCGTCCCTTCCAGATCCCGGTCCGGTGAGCGGATCCAGTCACCCACGGCGAAGGGGCGGTCGAGGTAGATCATCAGGCCGCCGAAGAAGTTGGCGAGCAGATCCTTGGCCGCGAAACCGACCGCGATACCGCCGATGCCTCCGAAGGCGAGTACTCCACTGATGTTGATGCCGAGGGTCTGCAGGATCACCAGACCGGCGGTGATGACGATGGAGATCCGGACCAGCTTGGCGATGGCATCGGCGGTGGTGCGGTCCATCGCCATGCCCCCCTCCTCCCATCTGCGGACCAGATTGATCTCGATCCGGCTCACGGCGCGGATGAGAAACCAGGCGAGAATGGCGACGATCGCCACTTCCCGGGCCACGTCGGTCACTTCGAAGATGGGGGCGGGATTCTCCTGGCGAATGATGTCCACCGCGAAGGTGATGCCGATCACCCAGATGAAGAAACGGAAGGGCCGGCGCACGGCGTCGACCATCGCGTCGTCCCAGGGGTTGGTCGTGTTCTGAAGGCGGTCGTGGAGTCGCTGGAGGAATCGCTTGACGAAGAAGTTGAAGAGCATCACCGCCAGGACGACGATGAACACCTGGATGATCCAGCCACTGTGGACGGTGCGGATCTGTTGCCAGATCTCCTGCAGGTTTTCCAACGATCGACTCCTTCTGTTGTCACGAGAAGAGGTTCCGGAGAGATGGTACCGGTTCCGCAGTCACTGTGACAATTTCACAGGCCGTTGAAAAACACCGTTTTTCGGCGGCTCGTGTGCGGGCATGGACGCACCGCTGCCTTTTCTGGTGACCCCAAGTCATTGAAAATGGGAAGAAGCCGAAAACCGCGCTCTCGTCTTCCACCGTTGGAAAGGGCCAGGACGGCCT
>JALTLT010000305.1 GCA_027001815.1 Gammaproteobacteria bacterium
CAGCGCCGCTATCCCAGTGGCGAGGAGCGCTGCATCGCCTGCAAGCTGTGCGAGGCGGTCTGCCCGGCGCTCGCCATCACCATCGAGTCGGCGGTGCGGGAGGATGGGCAGCGCCGCACCACCCGTTACGACATCGACCTCTTCAAGTGCATCTTCTGCGGCTTCTGCGAGGAGGCGTGTCCGGTGGATGCGATCGTCGAGACCCGCCACTTCGAATACCACTTCGAGGAGCGGGGCGAACAGGTCATGACCAAGGAGAAGCTGCTGGCCCATGGCGACCGCATGGAGGCGCAGATCGCTGCCGACCGGGCGGCGGACGCCCCCTATCGCTGAGGCTCGGAACAGGACAACGACATGAGTTTTGAACGCATCCTCTTCTATCTGTTCGCCGCTATCCTGGTGTTTGCGGCGTTGCGGGTGATCAGTTCCCGCAACCCGGTGCATTCGGCGCTCTTCCTGGTACTCGCCTTCTTTACGAGTTCGGCGCTGTGGATCCTGCTGGAGGCGGAGTTCCTGGCCATCACCCTGGTGCTGGTCTACGTGGGGGCGGTGATGGTGCTGTTCCTGTTCGTGGTGATGATGCTCGACATCAATTTCGCGCCTCTGCGTGAAGGCTTCACCCGTTATCTGCCACTGGGCGCGGTAGTGGCGCTGGTGATCGTCGCCGAGATCGTGCTGGTGTTGCTGCGCGGTTTCGACACCCTCTCCGGTGGGGCCCCGGCGCCCAAGCCGGCCGATTACAGCAACACCCGCGCCATCGGCGAGGTGCTCTATACCGACTACCTGCTGCCGTTCGAGATCGCCTCGGTGATCCTGCTGGTGGCGATCATCGCCGCCATCGCGCTCACCCTGCGCAAGCGGCCGGGGACCCGTCACCAGGATCCGGGCAAACAGGTGCAGGTGCGCAAGTCCGACCGCCTGCGCATCGTCGAGATGAAGGCCGAGCCGCGTGCGGGGAGGGCGGAATCGTGATCACGCTGACCGACTATCTGGTGCTGAGCGCCATCCTCTTCTGCCTGAGCGTGGCCGGCATCTTCCTGAACCGCAAGAACGTCATCATCCTGCTGATGAGCATCGAGCTGATGCTGCTGGCGGTGAACTTCAACTTCATCGCCTTCTCCCACTTCCTGGATGACATCGCCGGTCAGGTATTCGTCTTCTTCATCCTCACGGTGGCGGCGGCGGAGGCGGCCATCGGCCTGGCGATCCTGGTGGTGCTGTACCGCAACCGGCAGACCATCAACGTCGCCGATCTCGATTCGCTGAAGGGGTAGGGTCGTGCAGGAAATCCTCACAAGCATGCTCCAGTGGCTCCGGTTCGACGACATGGAGTCGGTCTATCTGGCGATCCCTCTGGCACCGCTGGCCGGCGCCATCGTCGCCGGCCTCTTCGGCCGCTTCATCACCCGCGGCATGGCCCACTGGGTGACCATCCTCGGCGTGGCAGTCGCCTTCGTCCTCTCCCTGGCGGTCTTCCAGCACCATGTGCTGGAGGGCGCGGAGAGCTACAACGGCACCGTCTACCGCTGGCTGAGCACCGGCGACCTGACCCTGGAGATCGGCTTCCTGATCGACAACCTGACCGCCGTGATGCTGCTGGTGGTCACCTTCGTGTCGCTGATGGTGCACATCTATACCATCGGCTACATGCACGACGACCCCGGCTACAAGCGCTTTTTCAGCTATATCGCGCTGTTCACCTTCTCCATGCTGATGCTGGTGATGTCCAACAACTTCCTCCAGCTCTTCTTCGGCTGGGAGGCGGTCGGGCTGGTCTCCTACCTGCTGATCGGCTTCTGGTACAAGCGGCCCACGGCCATCTATGCCAACCTCAAGGCGTTCCTGGTCAACCGGGTCGGTGACTTCGGCTTCCTGCTCGGCATCGGCGCGGTGCTGCTCTATGCCGGGACGCTCGACTACGCCGCGGTCTTTGCCGACGCGCCGGAGATGGCGGAACAGACCATGGAGATCTTCGAGGGGAGCCCCTGGTCGGTGGTGAGTGTCGTCTGCATCCTGCTGTTCATCGGCGCCATGGGCAAGTCGGCCCAGGTCCCGCTGCACGTCTGGCTGCCGGACTCCATGGAGGGTCCGACCCCCATCTCCGCCCTGATCCACGCCGCCACCATGGTCACCGCCGGCATCTTCATGGTGGCGCGCATGTCACCGCTCTTCGAACTGTCGGAGGCGGCACTCTCCTTCGTCATCGTCACCGGCGCCGTCACCGCCTTCTTCATGGGGCTGCTGGGCCTGGTGCAGAACGACATCAAGCGGGTGGTCGCCTATTCGACCCTCTCCCAGCTCGGTTACATGACGGTGGCGCTGGGCGCCTCGGCCTATGGCGCGGCGATCTTCCATCTCATGACCCACGCCTTCTTCAAGGCGCTGCTCTTCCTGGCCGCCGGCTCGGTGATCATCGCCATGCACCACGACCAGGACATGCGCAACATGGGTGGCCTGCGCAAGTACATGCCGGTCACCTGGCTCACCTCCTGGATCGGTGCGCTGGCCCTGATCGGTTTCCCCGGCACCTCCGGCTTCTTCTCCAAGGATTCGATCATCGAGGCGGTGCACATGGCCGATGTGCCGGGTGCCGGTTTCGCCTACGTGGCGGTGCTGGCCGGGGTCTTCGTCACCGCCCTCTACACCTTCCGCATGATCTTCATGGTGTTTCATGGCCGCGAGCGGATGGACGAGCACACCCGCGGCCATCTTCACGAGACGCCGCTGGTGGTCACCGGGCCGCTGGTTCTGCTGGCGATCCCATCGCTGGCCATCGGCTGGTACACCGTCGAGCCGATGCTTTTCGGGACCTATTTCCAGGGCGCGATCTTCGTCCAGCACGAGAACGACGTGCTGTTTGAACTGGGTCACGAGTTCCACGGTGCGGGCTCCATGGCCCTCCACGGCCTCACCCAGCCACCCTTCTGGCTGGCCATGGCCGGCATCGCCACCGCCTGGTTCTTCACCCTCGCCGCGCCCGGTGCCGGCGAGACGGTGAAAAGGCTCTCCGGCCCGCTCTACCGCATGCTGGTGGCCAAGTACGGTTTCGACCGCTTCAACGAGGTGGTCTTCGCCGGGGGCGCGCGCGCCGTCGGCAGGCTGCTGTGGCGGGTGGGAGACCGGGTGCTCATCGATGGCCTGGTGGTGAACGGCAGCGCCCGCCTGGTGGGATGGGTCGCGGGGCGCGCTCGCCTGCTGCAGAGCGGTTATCTCTATCACTACGCATTCGTCATGATTCTCGGCCTGCTGGGTCTGCTCACCTGGTGGGTGGTGGCATGATCCGCCAGCGGACCAGCGAGGAAGGAAGCTAGATGTCAACCCAATTGCCGCTGTTGAGTATCCTGATCTGGCTGCCCGTGGCGGGCGCCGTGGCGACCCTGTTCGCCGGCGACCGGGGGGCGAGGCTCACCGCCCTGTTCTTCTCGGTGGCCACCTTCCTCATCAGCATCCCCCTCTACACGGGCTTCGATACCTCCACCTGGGCGATGCAGTTCGAGGAGCGGGTACCCTGGATCGAGAGCTTCAACGTCTTCTACCACCTGGGGGTGGACGGCATCTCCATGCCTCTGATCCTCCTCACCACCTTCACCACACCGCTGGTGGTGCTTGCCGGCTGGCGGGTGATCACCCGTCGCACGGCCCAGTACATGGCCGCCTTCCTGGTAATGGAAGGGGTGATGGTCGGCGTCTTCGCCGCCCTCGACGCCGTCCTCTTCTACGTCTTCTGGGAAGCGATGCTGATCCCGATGTTCCTCATCATCGGTATCTGGGGTGGCCCGCGGCGCGTCTACGCCACCATCAAGTTCTTCCTCTACACCTTCTTCGGCTCGGTGTTCATGCTGGTGGCGCTGATCTGGCTCTATCTGGAGTCGGATGGCAGTTTCTCGCTGCTGGAGTTCCACCGCCTGCCGCTGGGGATGACCGAGCAGATCCTCATCTTCATCGCCTTCCTGCTCGCCTTCGCCGTCAAGGTGCCCATGTGGCCGGTCCATACCTGGCTGCCCGACGCCCACGTGGAGGCGCCGACCGGCGGCTCGGTGATCCTGGCGGCGATCATGCTGAAGATCGGCGGCTATGGCTTCCTGCGCTTCTCCCTGCCCATCACCCCGGATGCCAGCCGCGAGCTGGACTGGCTGATCATCCTGCTCTCGCTGATCGCGGTGGTCTACATCGGTTTCGTCGCCCTGGTGCAGGAGGACATGAAGAAGCTGATCGCCTACTCCTCCATCGCCCACATGGGCTTCGTCACCCTCGGTTTCTTCCTCGTCTTCACCATCCTGGCGGAGACCGGATCCTGGAAGGGAGCGGTGATCGGCGTCGAGGGTGGCATGGTGCAGATGATCTCCCACGGCTTCATCTCCGGTGCTCTGTTCCTCTGCATCGGCGTCCTCTACGACCGCATGCACAGCCGGCAGATCGCCGACTACGGCGGCGTGGTCAACACCATGCCGGTCTTCGCCACCTTCATGGTGCTGTTCGCCATGGCCAATTCGGGTCTGCCCGGCACCTCCGGTTTCGTCGGCGAGTTCATGGTGATTCTCGGCGCCTTCAAGGCCGACTTCTGGTACGCCTTCCTGGCCGCCACCACCCTGATTCTCGGCGCCGCATACTCCCTGTGGCTGGTAAAGCGGGTGATCTTCGGCGAGGTGGCCAACGACAACGTGGCCCAACTGGAGGATATCGGCGCGCGGGAGTTCACCATCCTGGGCATCCTCGCGGTGGCGGTGCTGCTGCTCGGCATCTGGCCCGATCCGGTGCTGGAGGTACTGCACGAATCCATCGCCCACCTGCTGCAGCACGTTTCCATCTCCAAGCTGTGACGGCCCGGTCAGAGAAAGGAACAAGAGAGGTTTTCGACAGATGAACAGCGTGATGGCCGATCTTTCCCATGCCTGGCCGGAGGTCTATATCCTCACCATGGCGTGTGTGCTGCTGGTGGTGGATCTCTACCTCACCGAACGCTTCCGCTTCGTCTCCTATCTGCTTGCCCAGGTGACGCTGCTCGGCGCGGCCATGCTCACCCTCGGCCAGATGGGGGGAGAGGGGACCGCCTTCACCGGTGCCTTCGTCCACGATGCCATGAGCGACATCCTCAAGCTCTTCATCTACCTGGTCTCGGCGATGGTCTTTCTCTATGCCCGGGACTATCTCAAGGCCCGGAATCTGCTCAAGGGGGAGTTCTACATGCTCGGCCTGTTCGGCGTGCTGGGCATGATGCTGCTGGCCTCGGCCCACAGCCTGCTGATGCTCTATCTGGGTCTCGAGCTGATGTCGCTCTCCATGTATGCCCTGGTGGCATTCAACCGCGACTCGCCGGTCGCTTCGGAGGCGGCCATGAAGTACTTCGTGCTCGGTGCCATCGCCTCCGGCATGCTGCTCTACGGCATGTCGCTGATCTATGGCGCCACGGGTTCCCTCGACGTCGCCACGGTGGCTCAGGCGGTCACCGACGAGGGCGTGAAGGGGCAGGTGATCCGTTTCGGAGTGGTCTTCCTGCTGGTGGGGCTGGCCTTCAAGCTGGGTGCGGCGCCCTTCCACATGTGGCTGCCGGACGTCTACCAGGGAGCACCCACTGCCGTCACTCTCTACCTGAGTGCCGCTCCCAAGATCGCCGCCTTCGCCATGTTCATCCGCCTGCTGGTGGATGGGCTCTCCGGGCTGGTGGCCGACTGGCAGCAGATGCTGGCGGTGATGGCGGTGCTCTCCCTCGCCATCGGCAACGTGGTGGCGATCGCCCAGACCAACATCAAGCGGATGCTGGCCTACTCCACCATCTCTCATGCCGGTTTTCTGCTGCTGGGTGTGCTGGCGGGTACTCCCGACGGCTATGCGGCGGCCATGTTCTATACCCTCACCTATGCCATCATGGCCGCCGCCGGTTTCGGCATGATCACCGTGCTCTCGCGGGCGGGCTTCGAGGCGGAGGAGATCGACGACTTCAAGGGACTCAACAGCCGCAGCCCCTGGATGGCGGGCATGATGGCGCTCATCATGTTCTCCATGGCCGGGGTGCCTCCCACCGTCGGCTTCTTCGCCAAGCTGGGCGTCCTGGAAGCGGTCCTGGCGGTCGACATGGTATGGCTCGCTCTGGCCGCGGTCTTCTTCTCCATCATCGGTGCCTACTACTACATCCGCGTGGTCAAGGTGATGTACTTCGACGAGGCGGCGGACGAATCACCGCTCGAGGCAGCGGTGGATACCCGGATCGTGGTGAGCGCCAACGCCCTGGCGGTGCTCTATCTGGGCCTCTTTCCCGGCACCCTGATGGCGATCTGCAACGCGGCGCTCGGCGCCTGAGCCCGGCCCGGGTTCCGCCACGGAAAGATCCCGCTCCGCTCACTTCTTCTGGAGGAGGACGTCCCGGGCCTGGTTGAGCCTGGCCGCCAGCCAGGGTGATCCCCCCCGGTCCGGATGGATCTTCTGCATGAGCCGGCGATGGGCCTCGCGGATTTGCGCCGCATCCGCGTCTGGTTCCAGACCCAGCACCTGGAGCGCCTCCTCGCGACTCATGGCGCTGCTGCTCCCTGCGGGGGGAGTACCGTGAGCCTGCCACTGTTCCCCGTGATGCTGGGCCACCCAGGCGGCGAGGAGGGCCGCGCTCTCCCGGTCGCGGCCATTCCACGACTCCCAGAGTCTGCGCAGCTCGTCGAGCCCCAGTTGACTCAGGCGGCGTCCCGCCTCTTCGCCTGCGAGTATCTCGCCATCCAGAAGCCGTCCGCTCCGGTCGGTGGTGACCCGCAGGGCGGCGGTGGAGAAGATGGATCCGCCGGGACGGGCGGCCCCACGCATGCCGCTGACCAGCGGGAGCAGCTTGAGCAACGCCGGACCGAATCGCATGGCGATACCCACCACCGAACCGATTGCGGCCGGAATCCAGTTGAGCCGTCCCGTCGCGGCCAGCACCAGCAGCAGGGCGATGGCTCCATAGATGGCACCGCGTCGAAGGCGACGTGCCACCTCGGGGGAGGGAGTACGCCGGAACCAGCGCAGAAACCACCAGAGGCCGCCGATGAAGGCGAGGAGCAGCAGAAGACGCACGATCATGGGTGTCGGATCCGGTGTGGGGCGGCCGGTGAAGCCGGCCCGGCACGATGATGAGTTCGAGGCATGGAGATCCCGCTCCTGTTCGAGCACCAGCAGGTTGTTGAAAAACACCGTTTTTCGGCAGCCTGTGCTGCGGTGCATGGATGTACCGCCGTCTCACGTGAGGAAGCCGGAAATCGCATTTTCGGCTTCCGGCGTTGAAAAAGGCCAGGCCGGCCTTTTTCAACGTCCTGCTTGTAGAGTTCGTCCCTATTGTACCGGTTCCGGCCACTCTCTGACGGTTGTCGTTCCTCGCCGGTTGGGCCGGCAGGGGCCATATCGGTCACGGTCGAGAGGTTTCTTGACACCGGGGAAAGAGGACCATCACAATCGGGCCTCTGCCACAGGGGAGGATGGCGATGAGCATGAGAGAGCGGTTGGGAAGAATCGCGGTCGGCTGTCTGCTTCTCGGCGGGCCGGCGACGGCCCTGGCGGGGGTGGAGGTGGGCGTGGATGTCGCCTATGCCCGGCTCACCCTCGACTATCAGGCGCTTCCCTCCTACGAAACGAGAATCACCTCGGTGGGGATGTGGTACCGGGAGCCTGTCTCCGAGCACCTCTCCATGGGTCTGCTGGGCGGGTTCGTCTCCACCACTCAGAGCGACAATCCCGAAACGGGCGATCTCTCTCCCACGGGCGCCTACCTTGGACTGAACGCCCTCTACCGCATACCGTTTGGTGAACGATTCGCACTCCTCGGCGGGGCGGAGTACCGCTATCTCAACGCCAATCACGATCGTGCCACCGAGAGCCAGGAGTTGCGGTGGCATCAGTTCGAGGGAAGGGCGGGAATGGAGTTCTCGATGGCCACTTCGAATATCCGTCTGTACGGTATCGGTCTCTTTCTCAGTGGCACCGACCAGACGACGGGCGGAGTCGACCGGACGGTCGATCTCCGGGAAGATCAGAGTCGTGGAGGGCGTCTCGAGTGGAGTCTCTCCGTCTCCGGCGGGGAGGTGGCGCTGGTGGTCGAAGGGGGAGTGCGCGATTCCCTCGGATTCTCCTTCTCCCGGCGCTTCTGATGCGGCGACTCCTGCTGCTGATTCCCCTCCTCGCTCTCCTTTCCACCGCCACGACGGGGGCGGAGTCATCTCGGCTGGTGGTGGTCCGCTCCTTTTCCGAACTGGCCATCCATCCCCGTATCGAGGTCCCCGCCACGGTCCTGGCGCTGGACGACAGCCGGGTGAGCGCGGAGATCAGCGGACGACTGCTGGGGGCGGAGGTGGAGGTCGGTGCACGTGTCGAGCAGGGCGATCTGCTGGCCCGTATCGACTGTCGTGAGGCGCGCAGCGCGGAGGAGGAGGCGATCGCCGCCCTGGACGCCGCCCGAGCGAGGCGCGATCTGGCCGAGAGACAGTGGCGGCGGGCGCAGGCACTGAAGCGGGACCGCAACATCTCGGAGGAACTCTACAGTCAGCGCAAGGCCGAACGGGAACAGGCCGTCGCCGAGTTCGGCCGGGCCGGGGCGCGGCTCGATACGGCCCGTATCCGGGTCTCCCGCTGCGAGGTGAAGGCGCCTTTCGCCGGGGTGGTGGTGGAACGGAGCGCCCAGGCCGGCATGTGGGTGGCTCCCGGGACACCGCTCTTCCGGGTGGTGGGAACGAGGCGCCTCGAAGTGACCGCAGGGCTCGATCTGCGCGAGCTGGAGACCTTGCGCCAGGCGGTGGATCGCGGCTTCGAAGGGGGAGGGCGATCCCGTCCCCTCGGGGAGTTCAGGGTGGTGCCGGTGGTCCGCTCCGAGAGCCGCGAGGTAGAGGTGAGGTTCCCTGTCGACGGAGAACTCTTCCCCGGCACCGCCGGCAGCCTCTGGTGGCAGGTGGGAGAGCCCCACCTGCCGGCCGAACTGGTCTCGTTCCGGGAGGGGAGGGGAGGGGTCTTCGTGCTCGAGAACGGGCGGGCGCGGCTGGTGACCCTGCCCGGCACTCGCGAGGGGGTCCCCGCCGCCGCGCCCATGTTGCCGCCGGATACCCTGATCATCGTGGAGGGTCGCCATGGACTGGTCGAGGGTCAGCCGGTGCGTGTCGGTGATGCCTCCGACTCCCGGCCAT
Source organism: Gammaproteobacteria bacterium (assembly GCA_027001815.1). Taxonomy (GTDB): domain Bacteria; phylum Pseudomonadota; class Gammaproteobacteria; order JALTLT01; family JALTLT01; genus JALTLT01. The sequence continues at coordinate 9,132 of JALTLT010000305.1, forward strand.
GAATCTCCTGGAACGTCTCTTCCGCAACCACGTCCTGGTCAACCTCGCCTTCCTGCTCGTTCTGGTGGTGGGTCTCCTCTCCTACCAGCAGCTTCCCCGCCAGCAGGATCCCACCATCAACTTCAACTGGATCGTCGTCACTACGGTGATGCCGGGGGCCTCCGCCACGGACATGGAGAAGCGGGTCACCGATCCCCTCGAGGATGCGGTACGACGGGTGGCCGACATCAAGTTCGCCTCTTCCAACAGCCGGGAGGGGATCTCCAGTATCCTGATCCGCTTCGAGGAGATCACGGAGCGGCTGTTCGACAAGCGGGTGGCGGACCTGCGCCGCGAGATCGAATCGAAGCGGGAAGAGCTGCCAGAGGCCGCCCGTGACCCGGTGATCCTGGAGATCACCAGCGCCAACGCCTATCCCACAGCGACGCTGGCCGTGGTCGGCGAGGCGGACGACGAAAACCTGCGCTATCAGGCGCGCACCGTGCGCAAGGCCCTGGAGCGGATGGAGGGGGTCGATCGCGTGGAGCAGATGGGGCTGCGCGACCCGGAACTGCAGGTCCGTTTCGATCCCGAGCGTCTCGTCTCCCTGGGGCTCTCGCCGGTCACCCTGATGCGCTCCATCCAGTCGGCCTTCGCGGATCTGGCGGCCGGCACAGTCGACGTGGGAGGGAGTCGCTGGCTGATCCGGGTGGTGGGCAGTGACGCCGCGCCAAGCTTTCTCGCCTCCATTCCGGTGATCGGCGGAGGAGGCAGCATCGTGGTGGGGGACGTGGCGGAGGTGGAGAGAGGCCGCGAGAAACCCTTCACCCTGGCCAGCCTGGAGGGCCAGCCCGCCGTTGCGCTCTCGGTGATGAAGAAGGGGCATGCCAACGTCCTGGATGTGATGGCAGGCGTTCAGCGCTATATCGATGAGCGCAACCGTCTCTCCCGCGAGACGGGGGTGAGTCTGGTACTGGTGGACGACCAGACCATCCCCACCCGGCAGGCCATCGCCGTCATGCAGAACAACGCCGCCCTTGGCCTGCTCCTGGTGCTGCTGGTGACCTGGCTCTTCCTCGGCACCCGAATCGCCGTGCTGGTCACCATCGGCATCCCCTTCATTCTCGCCGCCACCTTCTGGGTGCTGTCGGTAGCGGGGTTCACCCTCAATGTGATGGTACTGCTGGGGGTGGTGATCAGCCTAGGCATGCTGGTGGACGACGCGGTCGTCGTGGTGGAGGCGATCTACTATCGTCTGCAGCGCGGAACCGAGGTGCTCAGGGCGGCGGGAGAGGGGCTGCGGGAGGTCTTCTCGCCGGTCACCTCCGCGGTGCTCACCACCATGGCCGCCTTCCTGCCCCTGATGCTGCTGCCGGGCATCCTTGGCGACTTCATGCGGGTGATCCCGGTGGTGGTGACCGTGGCCCTGGCGGCGAGCCTGCTTGAGGCGTACTGGATCCTGCCCGCCCACGTGGTGGGGGCGCGCATCTCCCTGCGCCGGCCCGGGAGGGTACAGAAGGCACGATGGCGCGCGATTCACTGGCTGCAGATCCGCTACACCCGGCTGCTGTTGAAGGTGATGCGGCGTCCGGCGATCTCGCTTACGCTGTTGCTCGGGCTGTTCGGGGCGGCCGGAGTGATCGCCGGCAGCGATCTCATCCGCAAGGACTTCTTCGCCGCCGACACCATCCGCATGTTCTACGTCAACGTGGAGATGCCGCCCGAGACTCCCCTGGAGCGCACCATGGAGACGGTCGAGGCGATCGCCGCCCAGGTGCGCGAGGGTCTGGCGCCGGAGGAGCGCAGGGCGGTGCTCGCCTATGCGGGGCAGATGTTCACGGAGACGGCGCCCATGTTCGGTGATCACTACGGTCAGGTGCTCGGCGGTCTCCATCCGCGGCGCGAGGGGATGAGGACGGTGGAGGAGATTACCGAGGCGTTGAGAGCAAGGGTGATGGAACACGCCGGCCCGGTGAACATCGCCTTTCTGATGCTGAAGGGAGGGCCGCCCACCTCCAAGCCGGTGAGCGTGAAGGTGAAGGGAGACCGTTACGACGAGATCCGGCGGGCCGCCGATGACCTCAAGGCGCTGCTCGCCACCATCCCGGGCGTACGTGACATCACCGACGATGCGGTACGGGGGCGCATGGAGCTGGTGCTGGTACCCGATTTCGACGCCATCGCCCGCGCCGGCCTCGACGTGGCGGAGGTGAGGCAGGCACTGCGTCTGCTGGTGGATGGAGAGGTGATCGCCTCCCTTCAGCACCGGGGAGAGGAACTGGATGTGCGCCTGCAGGCGTCGCCGGGCGGAATCGAGGCGATCGACCGGTTGCTCGATCTTCGCCTGCCGGCCGCCGATGGAGGTGGCGTGACCCTGCGTGAACTCTTCCATCAGCGGCGCGAGGAGGGCCTCGGCAACATCCGCCACTACGATTTCCGGCGTGCGATCACCGTGGAGGCGGACATCGACCCGGCGATCACCGACACCCTGTCGGTGAACCGCACGCTGCAGGCACGATGGGAGGAGATCCAGCCCCGCTATCCGGCTCTCGATCTCGACTTCTCCGGGGAACTGGAGGATCTCCAGGAGTCTCTGGATGCCATCGCCCTGCTGTTCGTCTTCGGCATCGGCCTGATGTATCTCATCATCGGCACCCTGTTCCGCAGCTATTTCCAGCCGCTGATGATCCTGGTGTCGGTGCCGATGGCCTTCACCGGAGTCATCCTCGGTCTGCTGCTGACCCAGAACCCCCTCAGCCTCTACACCCTCTACGGGGTCGTGGCGTTGTCCGGGATCGCGGTGAACGCCGCCATCGTTCTCATCACCACGGCCAACCGCAAGCTGGAAGCGGGCATGAGCCTGCTGCACGCCACCGTCTACGCCGCCCGTCGGCGGGTCATCCCGATCCTGATCACCTCGCTGACCACCATCGCCGGGCTGATGTCCCTGGCACTCGGTCTGGGCGGACGCTCGCTCGTCTGGGGGCCGGTGGCCACCGCCATCGTCTGGGGACTCGGCTTCTCCACGCTTCTGACCCTGTTCCTCATCCCTGTGCTATACCGCATGAGCATGGCACGCGCGGTGAAGGATGGAGGATGAAGCTTTCCGCCTTCATCCTCCATCCTTTCGCCTTTCCCTTACGGAATCTCTGATCTATTCAGAGATTCCTGCGGCACAGGGATGTGCCGCCAAACTTAACAGGATGTTGAAAAAGGCCGTCCTGGCCTTTTTCAACGCCGGAAGCCGAAAATGCGATTTCCGGCTTCCTCACGTTTTCAATGACTTGCCGTTATTGAAAACGGCGGTGCATCCATGCACCGCGACACAGGCTGCCGAAAAACGGTGTTTTTCAACAGCCTGTTAATCACCGCAGGTGATCGATTTTGCAAGGGAGCCGAAAACCGCGTTTTTCGGCTCCCGTACTCTGACAATTCAGGGATGAATTGTTCAGAGTTTCCTTACTATACTTCCGCCCACATGCGTACGAGGTTGGTATAGGCATGGTCCACCTTTTTCGCCTTTTCGTCAGTGGGATCCGCATCCAGTAGCGCCTCGCGGGCCTCGTTGAGTTCGAACAGCACTTCCCGCTTGTAGGCGTCGCGCACCATGCTCTGGGTCCAGGTGACCATCACCAGCCGCTCGCCCCGTCTGACCGGATCGACTCGATGGAGGCTGGAGGCTGGATAGACCACGGCGGCGCCG
>JALTLT010000306.1 GCA_027001815.1 Gammaproteobacteria bacterium
TGCACGCCATCGATCCTGTTACACGCCGCAAACCGCAATTGCTGCGTGGCACGCTCTGGCAAAGCCGGCATGGCTTTGATCAGGCATCTTCCTGAACAACTTTCGGAGAATCCCTCTCTGGCAGTCCCGTGGACCGCGCCGGATACGACCGCCTGACAGGCTGTTGAAAAACACCGTTTTTCGGCAGCCTGTGCCGCGGCGCAGGGATGCACCGCCGTTTTCAATGACGAAAGATCATCGAAAACGTGAGGAAGCCGGAAATCGCATTTTCGGCTTCCGGCGTTGAAAAAGGCCAGGACGGCCTTTTTCAACATCCTGCTAAAGGGAAGCGCGAAAACGCGCATGGCGACCGCCTGAATCCCACTGCCACTCTTGTGTATCAAGAATGGGCACGGAAGTGCGTGGATTCAAGTCGTTCCGTCGGATTTTACAATCCTTGACCCGGATATTGCGCCAAGGCGGCGTTCTCCAGCCGCCGTGCGCCTGCTCGCGGCAAGGTATCGGAACGCCGCGGTGACCACCCATTCTAGCACAAGTTTCGATTCCGTCGCGGTGGGCGGATACACGGCGGTCTCTCTGTCGGAGATCGATCGGTCGGCGACCTGATCCACATCTCGTCGGGCCGGCGGGCGTCAGGCGGGGTTCTCCGCCGTCAGTTCGACGTTCCGCAGGATCTCCGCCGTCTCCATCAGCAGGCAGGTATCGCCCCCGGAGAGCGTGATCAGGCCGGAGAAGAGGGTCTTGTCCACCAGTTCCGGCGGCAGACCGATGCGGTCCACAGGGCGTACCTGATCCGGGGTGAAGCTGGCCACACTGTGCACGTCGTCCACCCGCAGGGCGACCAGGGGCTCGCTGCCGTCGGTGGTGAGGTATACCACCACCGGCCGGATGGAGTCCTGGATACGGGTCCGGGCGTGTTCGAAGAGACGGCGCAGGCGGCTCAGGGTGGTGCGACGCTCGTCGGCGAGAAGCTCCAGGGCCTCGTCCACCGCACCATCCGACTTCATCTCCAGCAGGCGGTCGGCCAGTCCGTGGATCCGCCGGTGGGGCTCGTCGAACTCCGCCATGATCTCGGCCAGCTCCTCGTCGGTGGGCTTGAAGTTGGCGTACCACTTGCCGAACGCGCACTGGGCGGGGTCCCGCGCCTTGGTGAAGTCGGCGTCCGTGCGCAGCGAGACCTCGAGGGCGTTGAGCCAGTCGATATGATCCTGCTCCCGTGCGAAGAGTGTCTGGATGATCTCCGAACGCGTCTCTCTCAGGGAGGGGAAACCGAGCAGCCGGGCGAAGTCGTAGAGGGTGACCGGCTGGGTCAGGTAGTGCACCACCCCCAGCAGTCCACGGGCCTGCATGGGGACCTCCTGGACCTGCGACGGCTCCTGTGCCACCGACAGGACCTGGGACATGGGGATCGCCACGCGGGTGTTGCCGATCCAGAAGACCAGGATGTCCTGGCGGTTTCTGCTGCCGCTGGCGGGGGGGGTGTCGCTGGTCGATCGCGGGGCCAGACCGTGCATGGATGAACTCTCCGATCAGTGGGGATACCGGGGCGGAATCGCCGTTCCGCCTATCTATCGGCGGAGAGGCGCGCAAAGTTTAACAGGATGTTGAAAAGGCCGTCCTGGCCTTTTTCAACGCCGGAAGCCGAAAAGGCGATTTCCGGCTTCCTCACGTTTTCAATGATCTTTCGTCATTGAAAACGGCGGTGCATCCCTGCACCGCGGCACAGGCTGCCGAAAAACGGTGTTTTTCAACAGCCTGCTAGCCCGGATAGGCACAAACCGTACCTCGGCCATTGCCTCGATCATTGCTCCATCCCGATCATTTCAAGATGGAATCTCCATCACTGGCGCCGCCTTGATGCAATATCCGGGCCAGGTGCCGGTGCTTCCCGAGGGCCCTCCCGCCGCTCGGGAAGGGGCCGACTCCAGGCGGAAGTCCGGCGGACCCGGAGGCTCGATGAGCGAAGCGCATCGGGCGATTCCCGCGAAACCGGGAACCGGAGACTCCTCCCTTGCCGTTTTTCGAAGCACGATTCACCGCGTGACCTTCAAGGGTTTCCTCTCTCCGGCCGACAGGAGAGGGACAGTGGCCCTGGTGGGAGGGTCCATCCTTGTCGAATGGGAGTCCTTGGATGGGAAAGTTCTGCAATCTTTTCGGTTTCGATGACCATGCGATCGCCAGCCGGCTTCGCCTGCTTGGCCTGGAGGAGCGTGCGCCACGGCTGGAAGAGCAGCTTCAGGAGCGCGTGATCGCTCCCTCGATGGAGCGTATCCTCGAGGAGTTCTACGAGGGCTACATGCTGCGCCACGAGGAGTTCCGGCGCCACCTGGGAGGTGAGGATCGGATCCGGTCTCTCAAGCACACTCAGGCGCGCTACCTCTCCACGCTGGGAGTCGATGTCCAGTCGGAGAGGTACCACGAGGATCGTCTGCGTATCGGCGTGATCCATCGTCAGGCGGGGATTCCGCTCCCCCTCTACGAGTGCTCCTACAATCGCATGCGCGAGATTCTCTTCCGTTGCGCGCGCGAGAGCGACGTCGAGGAGCCGTGGAAGGTGATCGAATTCATCGGCCGCGTCACATCCCTGGACATGTCGCTGGCCATCGAGGCGTATCATCAGGTTGAGGTGGTCAACCTGAAGCGATCGATGGATACCCTGGTGAGGCGGGGAGAGGCCCTGATGCGCCAGCTCGGAAACGATCCGCTCACCGACATGCCCAACCGTGCGACCATTCTCTCCACCCTGGAGAGCGTGCTGAAGGAGCACGGGGCCTCGGCGCAGATGGCGCTGTCGCTGATCAACGTGGACGGGATGACCGCCATCAACCGGGACTATGGTCGGCTGGTGGGGGATCACGTCCTGAGGGAGGTCGCCGGTCGCCTCCAGGCGGAGGTGGTCCCTTCCCACTTCATCGGCCGCTACGGAGGGGCCGAATTCCTCGCCATTCTGCTGCCGGCCGCCAACCAGACGGTGCAGGACATGACGGAGCGGCTGCGCCAGGCGGTGGGGAGCCGGCCGGTGATGCTGCGCGGCAACGCCCTCAGGGTGACGGTGAGCCAGGGGGCGGCGCGAGTGGCGGAGGCGGGATCGGCGATCCTCGACCTCCTCTCCGCGGTGGAGTCGAGTCTGACCGACGCGCGGGCCGCCGGCGGTGATACGGTGTGCTGGTATCAGCCGCCCCGGAAGCGAGGCGTGGCCGGGCAGGGGTGAGAGGGGGCGGAAGATGGAGCGGGTGAAGGGAATCGAACCCTCGTCGTCTGGTTGGGAACCAGATGCTCTACCATTGAGCTACACCCGCGGGCCGAAGCCATTATAGTACACCCCCGCGAAGCGGCAAACCGCGGGAAGAGAGTCTCTTCCGGAAACTCTTCCCGCCGTTTCGGCGCCGGGAGGAAGGGGGGTCATGAAGGGAGGAAGTCGAGCGGATAGGTGGCGATCAT
>JALTLT010000307.1 GCA_027001815.1 Gammaproteobacteria bacterium
GTCCGGCTCGCGCAGCCCCTCCACCACCCGCTCGGTGGCGCCCACGGACCGCCACTCCGCTTCCCCGGCCTCGAGAAAGGGGCGCGGCCCGCCGAATCGCTCAAGCACCCGCCCGAAGAGGCGTGGCCCGACACCCGCCACCCGGTGCAGCGCCAGCCACCAGGGGAACTCGGAAGAGGGGGATCGGCAGGTCACGCGCGGAGGGCCGTGAGGGGCGGACGGGAGTGGGCCATGGCCGGAGAGATGGGGCGAGAGGACCGGAACTCAAGGGCCTCCCCCCGCCCAGCCGCGGCGGGGGGGCCCTTGCCGGGTCGGAAGCGACTCAGGGGTTGCGCACGGCGTCGTGCAGATGCATGGCGCGCTCGGCGCGCATCACCAGGGCGTAGCTCACCCGGTCGAAGGTGCGGAAGACCATCACCTCCCCGGCACGCTCGTCGGGCAGGCGGACCAGCTCCCGCTCCTCGGAGACGGGGTCGACCACCTGGGCACCGGCCCGGTAGACCGCCAGCACGTGACCGCGCTGGATCCCCTCCGCCTCGCCCACGCTCAGCACCACCACCTGGTGCTGGCCGATCTGGGTGACCCCGTCCATCACCGCGATGATCCGCCCGTTGACCGTCTCACCGGGGGCGTGGGGCTGGAAGGCCTCTTCGCCCCCTCGCGGATCGGCTGGCACCAGGCGGTCGCCCACCAGCACCTCCCGCTGGGTGGAGACCAGCCGCAGCGAGGCGGGATCGCCCGCCCGCTCCAGCCGGGCGGTACCGATGTAGAGCGCCTCCTGGCCCAGCAGCTCGCCGCTGTCGGGGTCCACGTAGTTGCGGCCGGGCCGCACCACCGAGTACTCGGTCACCGAGGAGTCGGCGATACCCCGCACGTAGACCCGGTCACCGGCTCCGGTGATCACGTGTTCGTCGGCCCCCTGCATCACGTAGGGGGCGCCGTCGAGGGCACCCGGCTCGGTCATCAGCGGATGGGTGAGGAAGGGACCGATCGCCTCCAGCGGGATGGCCGGCACCGCCTTGCGCAGCGGTTCGACCCGCGCCTTGGGACTCAGCTTCACCACCGGCAGGCCACGCTCCAGCTTGAGCCGCGGCTTGCCCTCCTCGTCGTAGACCAGCACCAGCACGTCCCCCGGGTAGATGAGGTGGGGGTTGTCGATCTGGGGATTGGCGTACCAGATGTGGGGCCAGTTCCAGGGATTCCTGAGAAAGCGCCCTGCGATGTCCCAGAGGGTGTCGCCCTTCTTCACCACGTAGCGGTCGGGATGGTCGGAACGGAGCTCCACGTCGGCCACCACGCCGAGGGGGAGTACCAGGCAGAAGGCGAGAACGAGATTCTTCAGCATGTCGAGAGAGTCCTTTGTACGGGGCGCCCCGGCCACCCGGCCGGTTGAAACCCATCCTTCCTGGCCGCATCTGTCACGCCATCCCCACCGCCCGGCGCGGAGGAGCCGGCATTTCGTGCTATTATTCGGTTTCTACAGATCGGCAGTCGACGCGGTTTTCTTGACTCCACGCCAATCAACTTTTTTTGACCCGGATATATATACACCAGATTTTCCCGGAAAGCACATGGCAATACTGGATATTCTCCATTTCCCCGACCCGCGGCTGCGCACCCGGGCGAAGCCGGTGGAGGAGGTGGACGACGAGGTGCGGCGCCTGGTGGACGACATGTTCGAGACCATGTACGACGCACCGGGCATCGGCCTGGCCGCCACCCAGGTGAACGTCCACAGGCAGATCATCGTGATCGACATCTCCGAAAACCGTGACCAGCCTCTCTGTTTGATCAATCCGATGATCCTCGAACGGGACGGCGAGGAAGAGATGGAAGAGGGGTGTCTCTCGGTGCCGGGCATCTACGAGACGGTGCGGCGCGCCGAACGGGTGCGGGTACGCGCCCTGGATCGCGATGGCAACCCCTTCGAGCTGGAGGCGGACGGGCTGCTGGCGGTCTGCATCCAGCACGAGATGGACCACCTCCAGGGCAAGCTGTTCGTGGACTACCTCTCCCAGCTCAAGAAGAACCGCATCCGCAAGAAGCTGGAGAAACGTGCCCGCGTGGCCGCTCTCTGATCCTCCTCCCGGCCACCCCATGAGCACCCCCCTGCGCGTCGTCTTCGCCGGCACCCCCGATTTCGCGGTGCCCCCCCTCGAGGCCCTGCTGGACATGGGCCACCGGGTGGTGGCGGTCTACACCCAGCCCGACCGGCCGGCCGGGCGTGGACGCAAGCCCCGCCCCAGTCCGGTCAAGCGGCGCGCCGAGGCCGCCGGCCTGCCGGTTCGCCAGCCGGCCACCCTGCGCGATGCCGACGAGCAGCGGGCGCTGGCCGATCTGCGGCCCGACGTGATGGTGGTGGTCGCCTACGGTCTGATCCTCCCCCCCCGGGTGCTCCAGATCCCGCCTCTCGGCTGTCTCAACATCCACGCCTCCCTGCTGCCCCGCTGGCGGGGGGCCGCGCCCATCCAGCGCGCCATCCTCGCCGGCGATGCGGAGACCGGCGTCACCATCATGCAGATGGACGAGGGGCTCGACACCGGGGCGATGCTCGCCTTCGCCCGTACCCCCATCGGCGAGGAGGAGACCGCCGCCACCCTCCACGACCGCCTCAGCCGCCTCGGGGCGGAGCTGCTGGTGGAGACCCTCGCCCGGCTGCAGGAGGGGCGGATCGAGGCACTCCCCCAGGACGAGAGCCGTGCCACCTACGCGGAGAAACTCGCCAAGAGCGAAGCGGTCCTCGACTGGCGAAGGCCGGCCCGGGAGCTGCTCCGCCAGGTGCAGGCCTTCAATCCCTGGCCGGTGGCGGAGACCACTCTCGACGGCCGGCAGCTTCGCATCTGGCGGGCCCGTGCCCTCGACGAGACCACCGACCGGCCGCCGGGCACCGTGCTCCGCGCCTCCGGTGACGGCATCGACGTGGCCACCGGCGATGGGGTGCTGCGACTGCTGGAGGTGCAGCCGGCGGGCAAGCGGGCCATGGCCGCCGGCGACTACGCCAACGCCCGTGACCTGACAGGCCGGCGTCTCGGCGAAGCCCCGTGAGTCGCCCTCCCCGGCTCGACAGCAGGGCCGTGGCGGCGCGGGCCCTGCAACGGGTGGTGGATGGCGGCGAGTCCCTCTCCCGTGCCCTCCCGGAGGAGAGCCGGGTGCTCGCCGAGGCCCGCGACCGGGCCCTCGCCGCGGAGCTGGCCTACGGCGTGCTGCGCCACCTGCAGCGACTGGAGGGGATGGTCGCCCCCCTGTTGCGGAAACCCCTCACCGGCAAGGAGCGGGTGATCCACTTCCTCATCCTCGCCGGCGCCCACCAGCTTCTCCATCTCGAGCTTCCGCCCCACGCGGCCCTCAACGAGACGGTGGCGGCCGCCCGGCGGCTGGGCCGCCCCTGGGCAGTGAAGCTGATCAACGGGGTGCTGCGCAATCTCCAGCGA
>JALTLT010000308.1 GCA_027001815.1 Gammaproteobacteria bacterium
GCCATCCCTGCCGCGCTCTCCGGAGGCGAGGCGTATGCCCGCGCCATCTTCTGGGGACAGACCGCCGACCGGGTGGCCGACTCCTTCGCCCACAAGAGGGCGTGGTGGTGGTACCTGCCCACCCTGCTGGTGATTCTCTTCCCCTGGTTCGTCTGGCCCCCCGCCTGGAAGGCCCTGTTCCGCCCCGGGGGCGACGGGGAGAGCGGTGTCCGGTTCTGCATCGCCTGGATGGTACCGGTGTTCGTCGGCTTCTCCCTGATCAGCGGCAAGCAGCTCCACTACCTGCTGCCCCTGTTTCCCCCCTTCGCCCTGCTGGTGGCCCGGGGGCTTGCTGCGGACGAGGTCCGGTGTGGCTGGAAAGCACAGCTCCTGCCGTCGCTCGCGCTGGTGGCCCTGGCGACGGTGCTGGTCTCCATTCACCGCATAACCGACGCTGGTGACCTGCCGGAGGGGGCGCTGGCGATCTCCGTCTGGGTGCCGCTGCTGATCCTTCTCCTCGCCCTCTCCCTGCCGCTGCCGCGGCGGGTGGTGGCCGCCTCCGAACGGGTCGTGCACCTCGCCCTCTCCTCCATCGCCCTGCTGGTCGTGCTGCACCTGGGGGTGGTCAGGGTCCTCTCCCCGGCTTACGACGTGCGGCCGGCCGCACGCCTCCTGAACCGGCTCCAGCAGCAGGGGGTGGAGATCGCCCATGTGGGCAAGTACCATGACCAGTACCACTTTCCCGGCCGGCTGGAGAGCCCCCTGGAGGTGCTCGGCCGCCACCAGGTACCCGAATGGGTGAGACGCCACCCGGAAGGGGTGATCGTCCAGGAGCCCAAGAAGCCACGCCCCCTGGTGAACGAGGAGCCGCTCCACCAGCAGCCCTACCGCAGCCGTGTCATCGAGATCTGGCGTGCGCGGCAGATCCTCGCGTACCCTCATCTGATTCGCCGTTGATTCCTGCCCATTCCAACAAGGCAGCGTAACGAACTGTGGAAAAAGGCGAATATCCCCGGGTGGATCACATGATCTCCATCGCCCCGGCAGGCGTGTCCATGGGGCGTCGGGCGACCGGTTCGGGAAAAGGGGTATGCCCCGGAGCGGCACCGGAATCCGGGATGGGCGTTTCCTCCTGCCGACGGGTGCCGTACATGCCCGGTTGGATCACGGCGATGACCGGGCCTCCTGGAGCATTTGGCAAACGGGCATAAGAGGAGTACAAATATTCGTCATGGACGGAGCCAGCCCGCCAACACCCCCCGTTTCCCTGCAGCGCTTTCGCGTTACCCTGGCGCTGTCACGCCCATGGCGCCCACCGCCCATGATCGGATCGATGCTCCGAGGGCTCATCGGCCATGGGCTTCTCCGGCTCCAGTGCGTCATGGAGCATCAGGCGTGCGAACGCTGCCCGTTGGTGGACCGATGCGTATACAGCCGCCTCTTCGATGCAGGCCGACTGGGCGGTAGTGGTGGCTCCCCGGTTCTTCCATGGCTTCTCGACCTGCCCGGAGGGTTCGGTGGAGCAGGCAAGGTGCCCACATCGAACCTGTGTTTCAATCTCGTCACTCTCGACGGGAAACGCGATACCGTGCGCTGGTTGATAAAGGCGCTGGAAGTGTCGGGTCGTCAACGTGGTATCGGCAAGGGAGGAATCAGCTACGAGATTCATGGCATCGAGATGGAGGAGGCGCCTGGCAGCGGCGTTTTGCGGCACGTCGGCCTGGGTCGGTTGCCGGATTTCCCCTCCGAAGCCGTACCACCCGACTTCAGCGGCGGGAAGATACTGCTCCGGATCGAAACCCCCCTGCGGTTCAAATATCGTGGCAAGCTGCTGGGTCCCGAACAATTTCATCTGGGAATTCTGCTGACCATGCTGGTCCAGCGGGCACGAGGGCTCGACCACTGGCTTGGTACGTCGATCGGTGCATGGGCGCCGCCGCTGGACTCCCCCGAATCGTTTATTCCCATGGCGCGGGGGCATTTCCGCTGGGTGGATGTGGAAAGGATATCCAGCAGGCAAAGGCGCCGCATGCACCTCGGTGGCGTGATGGGGAGGTTGCTTATCGATGCGGCAAGCATCGATTCGTGGTGGCCGCTTCTCTGGCTGGGCCAGTGGCTCCACATAGGCAAGCAGACCAGCATGGGGCTTGGTCAGTACCGGCTGGTGACGGCATCCGGTACTGCTGAAGCCGCCGATGGCTGAAGTGGGTCGAGGTTCGACAAAAGCACATGGGTAACGTACAGGAGATGGTGAAGGTCGGCAAGGCAATAAAGCGTATTCGAGAGCCGTTCTTTCTGGTCATTCCCGTATTGATGATGGCGGTGGGAAGCGGCTGGTTGGGCGATGGGCTCTGGGAAGTGGGGCGGCTGTCCCTTGCGGGAGAGGCTGTAAGGACAAGTAACGAGTCGATCCGCCTGTTAATTGGTACGGTGCTCTTTATCGGTGGAGCGGCGTTTGCCTGGCGGCTGCGCAAGGAGTATCTGCCCGTCCGGGTACTTTCGCAGGCCGAACGAGTCTCGCCCCGCAAGGCGCTGATCCTGATGGTTTCCCGGCCCGGCCGGGAGTACAGCTACGATTCGGTCCGCCACCTCCTCCGAAGCGAGACGACAGGAGAGGAAGAGGCGATCCCCCTTCCAGACACCCTGAGTGAAACGACCGAATTGAACTGTCGCTGGAACTGGCTGCAAATATTACGTGCAGTGCAGCGGCACCAAGGGCGATTGAAACGGATCTGTCTGCTTGGTTCTGCACCGGATTCCCGTAGCGAAGGTTCCTTTGCAACCCTCGGCGCTTGCCGAAAACTGCTCGAAAAATACCTGGGAAAGGGCGTGGTCGAGTGTCATCCGGAAGGCGTCGATTTCCTCGATATCGACAGCCTCGGACAAGTGCTGGAAGAGATGATTACGCAGCTGCGCCGGGAAGGGTACAAGGACAAAGAGATCATGCTCGACGCAACTGGCGGGATGAAGACTACCAGTATCGCGGTTGCGCTTTTCACTGCGCGTCACCCCCGGTTGGAGTTCCAGTACGTTGCGGAGGATGGAAGGGTGACCGCGCTCAATGTGGTGACCCTAAAGCAGGGTGAGATCGAATGAACCGATCTCCCTGTGTAACCGTCCATTCCAGACCGCTATTGCCCCATATCTGATTATCCGAGCCGTTTTTTCTTCTTGCCGGACGCCAGTGGCGTCCTCCGGGTACCGTGCTGGCCCACCATCCCGCTTGGTGCGGAGCTTGCGCTTCCAATAGGCGAACGTCGAAAGAGCGATGCCGGAACCTTCACAGAACGCCTTCCGGCTCAACCCGCTCGCTGCCTGCATATTTCGGCCCATCGTGACCATGCATTTCGGTCGAACGTGACCGGCCATTTCGGAGCAATGTGACCGGGGATTTCGTTTTATCGTGACCGATTTCGGAGGTGTGCCCGAAATGAGCGGTCACG
>JALTLT010000309.1 GCA_027001815.1 Gammaproteobacteria bacterium
TTCCGAGTCATCACCCACCCCCGTGCGCGCCGCATCCTCATCAAGGTCGATCCCCGCCATGGGCTCTGCGTCACCCTGCCACCCGGCCATCGCCCCCCCTCCCTGGAGGCACTGCTGGAAAGACACCGGGAGTTCTGGGAGCCCGCCCTGGCGCGACTTGAGCACCGGCGTCGCAGCCTCCTCGATCCGGCCGTGTGCCGGCCCGACCAACTCCGGCTACCGGCCTGTGGCGAATCCTATTTCCTGCGCTATCGGCAGGGCTCCCCGGGCCTTCGGCCCGAGGGGGACACCCTCCTCCTGTCGGTGCCCGCCGACCGCCCCGAGGCGGCTGCGCAACTGCTGGGGGCATTCCTGCGCCGGCGGGCGAAGGATTTTCTGCCGGAGAGGGTTGCGGAACTGGCCGAGTCGACCGGCCTCTATCCTGCGCGGGTGGTGATCCGCCGACAGCGTACCCGCTGGGGGAGTGTCAGCGGCCGCGGCACCCTGAGCCTCAACGACCGGCTCCTCTTCCTGCCCACACCGCTGGTCCGCCACGTCCTCCTCCACGAGCTGACCCACCTGCGCCAACCGAACCATTCCCCCGCCTTCTGGGCGCTGCTGCGGCAACTCGACCCCTCCTGCGACGAACATCGCCGTGCCCTCCGCCACACCGATCACCTCCTCCCCCCCTGGCTGGAACTCACCTGAGACCACAACGAAAAATAAACGTTCGACGTTCGGGACACCCACGCAAATATCCGGGACATCCATGTTCTTCGATATCTCCTGAGAATGTGGGTGTCCTAAATGGTCTTTAGCCTTTCTCATTGACCGATTCGATCCGGTTCTTGTTCGTCGGCTCGCCGATTGTGGTCCTCGCTTTTCCCTTGGTCGATCACCCCTATTTCTGTTGCGCTTCACTCGCCGCAACCCGTTCGTGAAAGGCAGGGCCTCCACCCCACGCAGAACCACCCAAACGGGACGCACAATAGAAAAGGCCCCACCGAAGCAGGGCCTTCCGCAAGAGACCGAGGAGCGACGTCAGGCCGTCTCGTGGAGGCGCTTATACTTCTCCATCAGCTCCTCCTCGCTCTCCTCGTGATCGGGATCCTTGGGGATGCAATCCACCGGGCAGACCTCGACACACTGGGGGGTATCATAGTGACCCACGCACTCGGTGCAGAGGTTGGGGTCGATCACATAGATCTCGTCCCCCTGGGAGATCGCCCCGTTGGGGCATTCCGGTTCGCAAACGTCACAGTTGATGCATTCGTCGGTGATCATCAGCGCCATGTTGCGGCTCCTGCTGGAATGGGTACGGCAGCACGGGGACCCCGCGCGGTGTTTCATCGGATGCCCGGTGCACGAAACGAACCAAGCATTTGAAGTTGCACGTATGTTAGCATTTTCTGTTGCATAGTGCAGCCTGCACCACCGGGTGGACGAAGGAGGTGGTGTCGCCCCCCAACGCCGCGATCTCCCGCACCAGGCTGGAGGAGATGTAGGCGTACTGCTCGGCAGGCGTGAGAAAGAGGGTCTCCACGTCCGGCGCCAGCCGACGATTCATGCCGGCAAGCTGAAACTCGTACTCGAAGTCGGAGACCGCCCGCAAGCCGCGCAGGATCACCTGGGCATCCTGCCGGTGGACGAAATCGACCAGCAGGCAGTCGAAGCTGGCCACCTCCACGCTCGACAGGTGGGCGAGCACCTCTTGTGCCAGCGCCACCCGCGTCTCCAGATCGAAGGCCGGTTGCTTGGAGGGGTTGGCCGCCACCGCCACGATCACCCGGTCGAAGAGCCGGGTGGCACGCTCCACCAGATCCGCATGCCCGTTGGTGATGGGATCAAAGGTACCAGGATAGACGGCAGTGACGGAACGCTGCTCCATGGAGTGGCCTCGCTTCGCGGAGTCCCCATGCTAACAGCGCCCGTCCACCCGGGCAATTTCCCCTATTCAGCTATTCAGGACATCCATATAGATGACTGGGACAGCTACATGATTTAACGGGACAACCGTACTTTTGATGTTTTCGACATTGCCGGTTTCCTGCCCCCGATAATCCGGCCAACATGCACGGAGGCCTCTCGAAGGGAGGTAACAGGCTACCGGAAACAGGTCACCTGGACTCTGCTTCGAGGCGACGGCGCGGTTCCGCGCAGAAGTTTTCCTACCGACCGCTCCTGGCGGGATGTCACCTTCGAAAAGGGGATCCTCTCAGGCCGGACAGGAACGGTAGAAACGGAGACAGCGGGTGATTCCTTGAAACCACTTCCGGCCCACTGCCTTCGCCAGAGACCGGATCCGCTCCACCGGACCCAGTACCCGCAGGAACCGTGCCTCGAAATTGTTCACCGAATCGAACCACGCCCCGGCCTCGATCCCCAATCGTTCCAGGATCGGCGCCAGATCTTGGGGAATGGCTCCAGGCTTGTCTTCCCGAACGGCACGCCCCGTCCAGTCCACCAGTGCAAGGTAGTGGTGAAAGTCGAAGGGCAGCATCGAACTCGGCAGATCCTCTCTCTCACCACCACCAAACGGCATCAGCCCAGCGGGCGCCCCATCATGATCACCCCCCCGCGATCGATAATCCACACGCGACCGTAACGCTGTGTATTCCGACTCTTCCGGCGTCTCGGCCTCCTCTGCCCGCACCGGGTTGAGGTCCACGTATGCCATGCATGCCAGCAGGGCAGCATCGTCGAGCAGCGCCTGGCACTTGTATCGCCCCTCCCAGAACCGGCCTCCCACCCGGTCCTCCTCGTTGGCCCGGCGCGCCACCCACTCGTTGATTGCCCTCATGAACCAGCCCAGATCGAACAACCGGGTCCGCCACACCTCCACCTGTGCCTCCACCACCTCGCGCTCCGTCACCCCAAGCGCCTCGCCCGCTTGGTAACGTTCGACCAGGGGCGGAAGTGCGAAGAGACGACCCCACCGCTCGATCACCTCCCCGAGACTCCAGCCGAGTGCGCGGGAACGGTCCACGTGCAGGACCAGGTGGTAATGATTGCTCATGACCGCATAGGCAGCCACGTCGATGGCGAAAGCGTTGGTGAGTTCCCGCAGGCGATCGACGATCCACTTCTTGCGGTGGTCGAGATTCTCTCCTGATTTCGGATCCTTGCCACAGAGATAGGCGCGGCGGACGCAGCGGGACATGCAGTGATAGTAGGGAGTTTCGTCGAGAGAGACGAGTTCGTGACGGGGACGGGTCATCCTGACCTCCTGTTGGGTTCCTTACGTTTGAATCTTGGGGAAAATCGTAGATTTGGAGATATGGGTCTGTCAAGTCAGAGCGTGGGTGTCCTTGATTCTTGATTCCCCTGAAGGCTCTGAAGGCTGAGCGTGGGTGTCCTTGAAGTTTTGAAGTTTTGAAGTTTTGAAGTTTTGAAGTTTTGAAGTTGAAGCTTGAAGGCTCTGCAGGCTCCGGGAAAG
>JALTLT010000310.1 GCA_027001815.1 Gammaproteobacteria bacterium
TCCGCTGCATCGGCCGTCAGGGGCGCCATGGCCGTCAACAGCCAGGCGAACAGCAGGGCGATGGGGCGAGCCGTGGTTCCGTTCATGGTGTCGTTCCCTGTACAGAGAGGTGGGGTGGGGTGCGCGGCAGCAGGGTGTAGAGGCGTGCGATCAGGCCGCGGCCGCTGGCGACGGCCGGAGCGGCATTGGGAGAGGCGAAACGGAGCAGCCGATGGTACCCGGCGAAGCCGGTGGAGAACATGTTGAGCAGGCTGCGCAGGGGGTGGTCCAGGGGGCGGTGTCTGCGCCAGTCGATCCAGGCGTCGGCGCGGCCGAAGGTGCACTGCACCAGCTCCGCCTCCTGTTCGGTGGTGAGAGCGTCGAATCGCACCCCGATCTGCTCTTCGTGAATCCGTACCAGCCTGCCGGGAAAGGTGTGGATCGAGGCGCCCCGTTGCAGTGTCACCTGCACGGGGGCCTGCAGTTCCAGCGAGGCGGGTTCCCGCAGCCGGAGGCCGACGCCGCCCTCGGAGAAGTCGCTGGTGGTGGCCCGGACGGTGCGACCGTCGGCGAGGATCAGTTCGGCCGGCATCTCGAAGGGAACGCGATGGTTGTGGCGGACCTGGCGCGCCTCGGCGGCCACCGCCAGGGCGGCGCCCAGGATCAGCAGGTTGTAGGCGGTCCAGCCCATGTTGAGCAGGACGGTGGAGATCTCGTAGTCGGGGCCGTCCACCAGGCGCCAGACACCGAAGGCGAGCCCTGCCAGGTTTAGCGCCACCAGCAGCAAGTGGGGTCGCGAGATCTGCCAGTCGAAGTGTTCCTCCTCGATCAGTCCCCCCTTGGTGGTGACGTTGAAGCTCCCCTTGTGGGGGTCGATGAGGGCGACGGTGGTGGGACGGGCGATATACCAGGCCAGCGCCGTCTCGTAGACCTCGGCCCAGAAGGAGTGTCGATACTTGCCCTGCAGTCGCGAGTTGGTGAGGCTGGCGTGGGCCATGTGGGGCAGCACATAGAGGAGGATCAGCGCCGCCGGTGCATGGATGATGTACGAATGGAAGATCAGGAAGGCCAGCGGTGCGGTGAGAAAGACGAGCCGCGGTATGCCCGACAGGAAGTGGAGCATGGCGTTGCTGTAGCAGAGCCGCTGGCCGAGCGACAGCCCCTCGCCGGTGAGGGGGTTGTCGAGGCGGAAGATCTGCACCATGCCTCGTGCCCAGCGGATCCGCTGGCCCACGTGGGCGGAGAAACTCTCGGTGGCC
The DNA here is from genome assembly GCA_027001815.1 of Gammaproteobacteria bacterium. Taxonomy (GTDB): domain Bacteria; phylum Pseudomonadota; class Gammaproteobacteria; order JALTLT01; family JALTLT01; genus JALTLT01. Next base: position 1,239 of record JALTLT010000310.1, read on the forward strand.
AGTCCGGCCGCCTGGGGGACGTTGAGGTAGGCGGAGGTGTAGCCGCGTCGATGGAGGCGCAGGGAGGTGTGGGCGTCCTCGGTGACCGTCTCGACGGCAATCCCCCCCACCTCTTCCAGGGGGCCCCGGCGGAGGATGGCGCAGGAGCCGCAGAAGAAGGTGGCGTCCCAGAAATCGTTGCCGTCCTGGATCAGGCCGTAGAAGAGTTCGTTTTCGTTGGGCACCTTGCGGAAGTTGCCCAGGTTGCGTTCGAAGGGATCGGCCGAGAAGAAGTGGTGCGGGGTCTGCATCAGCGCCAGCTTCGGATCCTTGAGGAACCACCCCATGTTCACCTGCAGGAAGGAGCGGGTGGGGATGTGGTCGCAGTCGAAGATGGCGATGAACTCGCCGGAGGTGCGGGCGAGGGCATGGTTGAGATTGCCCGCCTTGGCGTGGCTGTTGTCGGGCCGGACGATGTAGTTCACCCCCACCTCCTCGGCGAAGCGACGAAACTCGTCGCGGCGACCGTCGTCCAGGATGTGGATGGTGATCCTCTCCCGGGGCCAGTCGATGCCCATGGCTGCGAGCACCGTCGGTTTCACCACCTTGAGGGGTTCGTTGTAGGTGGGAATGAAGATGTCCACCGTCGGCCAGTCGCGGGTCTCTTCGGGAAGGGGGGCCGGCTGCCGGCGCAACGGCCAGGCGGTCTGGAAATAGCCGAGGATCAGTACCAGCCAGGCGAACAGTTCGGCCGCGAGCAGCACCAGGCCGAAGGTGAGGTCGATCATGTCGTCCCAGTTCAGGGTGTTGGTGACACGCCACCACAGATAGCGTGCGGAGGCGATGGTGGAGAGCACCATCAACAACATGCTGGCGAGGTTGCCGGGTACCCGGCGGATGGAGAGGGCGATGACCCACAGCAGCACCACGAACAGCGCCTGGGTGATCAGGCTGAAGGGGGTGGTGATGCACAGCAGTGTCAATGCGACGGCGCCACCGTAGGCGGTGATGCGCACCCCGCGGATCTGCCACAGGGGATGGCTGGCGGCCGATTCCATCAGGCGCACCAGTCGCTGGGGGGTGATCGCGCGCCGCAGGCGTGCCGCGAGCGGCAGGCGACGGTAGAGGAAGTGGCGGAGCTGCCGTCGTCGTCGGGCCCAGTCGACGGTCCGGCGGGGGCGACGCCGGGCCGGGGGGATCACCAGCAACAGCCACAGGAGCTGCAGGAGGATGCGCAGGGGGTCGCCGAGGCGCAGGTGGCGGAACTCCACGTGGGGGAAGAGCGGGGCCACCCGCCTGTGGAAGAATCCCGGTTCGGGTGGGCGGATGAGCAGGGACCAGGGGCGCAGGGGCCGCCTCTCACCGCCGGGCGGAGTCACCAGCAGCAGGCGGTGCAGCCCACCGCGCCATCGGGAGGTGCCGATCTCCGGCTCGATGGAGGGTTTCGCCATCGCCATCACGACGCCTCGGCCGTTCTCAGTCCGGCCCGGGCCTTGAGCCAGAGTGCCAGGGTACCGATGCGGGAGGCCACGCCGCTGCCGGGAGCGTAACCCACCACCGTCCGTTTGCTCGCCAGCGCCTCGGCCATGCGCGGATCCTCGGGGATCTCCACCGGGGCGAGGCGACCCGCCAGCTTGGTCTTCATGAGGGCCACGATCTCCCGCTGCAGGGTGACGGTCGGATCGAAGCGGTTGATGGCCAGATGCAGGGCGAGGGGGTCGACGGCGGCCTGCTGGATCTCCCGCTCCATGGTGGCCAGCCGGGCATGGGTCGCCGGCTCCGGAGTCGCCACCAGAAGCGCCGCATGGGCCGCCGCCAGGGCCTGGGCGAGAAGGGATGGGTGGTGTACGGGGGTGTCGATGAGCACCCAGCCATCGACCGGAAAGTCGATTTCGTGGAGGGCGCGGCGCAGCCACTCCCGGTCGTGGTCGAAACGCTCGGTGAGGCTCCTCTCGCCCCTCTCCCCGAAGGGGAGGAAGCGCACCCCCTCGGCACTGACCCAGGCCCCCTCCAGCCACGATTCTCCGGCATCGATACGGCTGGCGAGACCGTCCGTCGCCTGCCACGGCATGCCGAGATGGAGTCGCAGGTCGTTCTGGGGTGTGAGGTCGATGGCGAGCACCGGGTGCCCCTGCGTGAGCAGTGCCTCCGCCAGTGCCGCGGTGAGGGTGGTGGTTCCCATCCCCCCCTTCACACC
>JALTLT010000311.1 GCA_027001815.1 Gammaproteobacteria bacterium
CCCTTCACCGCACAACCGCCGGATCTACACCGCTTCGCCCTGGCCACGAGAGCTTCGCGGTTTATCGCCCGCTCGCCCTGCTCGGCAGTGCCTTGTATCCGGTTCCTGTTCGTCGGCTCGCGGTTTACGCTCCACGCTTCCTCCCCACGGTCGGTCACCCTTCCGCAGTTGCGCTTCGCTTCACTCGCCGTGACCAGCTCGTGGCGGGACTTCCACCCGCAGGGGTGCGCCCATGCTGGGCGCACGATGAAAAAGGGGCTGCCGAGGCAGCCCCTTTTCGCTTTCCCCGCTTGGGGGATTCCTTCATCAGGTGCCAGAGGTGTTGTGACGGCAGTTGGCGGGCAGCCACTTGTAGACATTGCTGGTACTGGCTCCGCACGCCCAGGTCACGCCACTGGCGCTGGTAGTGGGAATGAGGACGAGGTATGCGCCATCAAGGGTGGTGTTACCCGTTCCCTTGATGCCGATCTCTACCACGCCGGCGCCCGAGTTCGCCCCGTCATTGTCACTGCCGACGCTCACATACTCCACATAGGTGGAGGTGATGTTGGTCTTGTCGTCCAGACCCGCATCGGAGTTGGTGGTGGGCAGGCTGCCACCGGAAATGAAGGCCTCGGAGACGGCGGTCTTGGCGGAGGAGGCGAAGTTGATCACCTCGGACATCTTGGCCCGCAGGGAGTAGTCCTGGTAGGCGGGGACGGCAATCGCGGCAAGGATGCCGATGATCGCCACCACGATCATCAGTTCGATCAGGGTAAAGCCTTGCTGGGTGTTCTTCATGGTTCGGTCACTCCTGTCTGTCTCTGAAGGGGTCTGTTCTTGTCGCTCTTGCTCCCTCCCGCACTTCACCGGAGATACCGCCATGGGTGTCGCCACCAGGGAGGGAACGGATTGAATCGGAGCCTGCGGTGACTTCACATGCAGGAGATATGCCAGCACCCCCTGCCCTTGATTCGCGGGCACTCTCCCCTCCCCCAGCCGGGAACCACCTGACTACATTTGTCATATTGTGACAATTTTTGTCACTATGGCCCCTGCCGCCTCCTCCATTTCGTGGTCCGGTTCTCGGAATGACGGAGCCGTCCCGGCCCAGGCATTGACGGAACCGCCCGTTTTGCATCTAATAGCCTAGGAATTCAAAGGAGAACCGACGCACTCGGCGGATCCCGTGGCCGACCCCTGCATCCCTCGCCACGGTTACTACAGCTCCCGGCCTCACGGCCGATGAAACGGTAGAGACTATTCAGTGGAGGAGGCCCGCCGGCGGGGACCGCACAGCTCTCCACCCGGGACCCCGCATGGACGACCCGACCCACCCGCCGCCGCCACCGCCGAATACGCTCGGAGACGACAGGAAGATCAAGCGCCCATGGCCACAGCGACACCCAAGATGCAACTGAGCGGCCTGGCCCGCCGCCTGGTCCAGGACGGCCTGCTGGACGAGGAGACCGCCATCAAGGCGGCCACCTCGGCGCGAAAGAAGAAGACCCCGCTCGTCCCCTGGCTGGTGGAGAACAAGCTGGCCAGCGCCCGCGACATCGCCTGGTCGGCCTCCCAGGAGTTCGGCGTCCCCCTGTTCGACATCACCGCCATGGACCTGGAACAGGCCCCCATCAAGCTGGTGGACGAGAAGCTGATCCACAAGCACCGGGCGCTTCCCCTGTTCAAGCGCGGCAACCGGCTCTTCATTGCCGTCTCCGACCCCACCAACCTCTCCGCCCTCGACGAGATCAAGTTCCATACCGGCATCAGCACCGAGGCGATCCTGGTGGAGGACGACCGCCTGGCTGCCGCCATCGACCGCGCCCTGCAGGAGCAGGAGGCGCCCATGGACGACTTGCTGGACGAGGATCTCGACAACCTCTCCATCGAGGCGGGCGACGACGAGGGGGGCGGTGAGGAGGTCAGCGAACTCGATCTGGACGACACGCCGGTGGTGCGTTTCGTCAACAAGGTGCTGGTGGACGCCATCAAGCGGGGCGCCTCCGACATCCATTTCGAACCCTACGAAAAGTACTACCGCATCCGCATCCGCCAGGACGGCGTACTGCACGAGGTGGCCAACCCGCCCGCCTCGCTGGCCAACCGGCTGGCCGCCCGCATCAAGGTGATGTCGAGGATGGACATCGCCGAACGGCGCGTCCCCCAGGACGGCCGGATCAAGATGAACCTGACCAAGAACCGGGCCATCGACTTCCGTGTCAACACCTGTCCCACCCTGTTCGGCGAGAAGGTGGTGCTGCGTATCCTCGACCCCACCACCGCACAGATGGGGATCGACGCCCTCGGTTACGAGGAGGAGCAGAAGCGGCTCTTCCTGGAGGCGATCCACCGGCCATGGGGGATGGTGCTGGTCACCGGCCCCACCGGTTCGGGCAAGACCGTCTCCCTCTACACGGCCCTCAACATCCTCAACACCTCCGACCGCAACATCTCCACCGTCGAGGATCCGGTGGAGATCAATCTGCCCGGCATCAACCAGGTGCAGATGAACCCGAAGACGGGGATGACCTTCGCCGAGGCACTGCGCGCCTTTCTCCGCCAGGACCCGGACATCATCATGGTGGGTGAGATTCGCGACCTGGAGACCGCCGAGATCGCCATCAAGGCGGCGCAGACGGGCCACCTGGTCCTCTCCACCCTGCACACCAACGACGCCCCCCAGACCCTCACCCGTCTGGTCAACATGGGCGTACCGCCCTTCAACATCGCCTCGTCGGTACATCTGATCATCGCCCAGCGGCTCGCCCGCCGACTCTGCAACCACTGCAAGGAGCCGGTCAAGGACATTCCGGAGGCGGCGTTGCTCAAGGAGGGCTTCACCGAAGAGCAGCTCCCCCACCTGACGCTCTTCCGCGCCAAGGGATGCGACCAGTGCGCTGGCGGCTACAAGGGCCGGGTGGGCATCTACCAGGTGATGCCGGTCTCCGAAGAGATGGGCCGGATCATCATGGCCGGGGGCAACTCCATCCAGCTCGCCGACCAGGCCCGACTGGAGGGCACCGCGGACCTGCGGCAATCGGGGCTGAAGAAGGTCATGGACGGCATCACCAGCCTGGAAGAGATCAACCGCATCACCAAGGACTAAGACATGGCGGAAAAAGCAGCAGCAGTCAAGAAGAACCTCTTCGTATGGGAGGGATCCAACCGCAAGGGCGCGAAGGTCAAGGGAGAGATCCGGGGGGACAGTGCCGCCACCGTCAAGGCAGAGCTGCGTCGCCAGGGCATCAAACCCAGCAAGGTACGCAAGAAGAGCAACCTGTTCGCGTCGGGCAAGCGGATCACGCCCAAGGACATTGCCATCTTCTCCCGTCAGCTCGCCACCATGATGACCGCCGGCGTTCCGCTGGTACAGTCCTTCGACATCATCTCGCGCGGTACCGACAATCCGCGCATGGC
>JALTLT010000312.1 GCA_027001815.1 Gammaproteobacteria bacterium
ACGCCGGCGGAGGAACGGGAGCGCCAGACGGTATCGCCGTCACCGGCGGCGACAAGGGCGTAGAGACCCGAACCGGGACTTCCGAGTCGGCCGTCGGGAAGAGCCTCCGGCAGACGCAGCCCCCCCTCGCCATCCTCTTCCGCCACCCCCAGGAGCATGTAGACGAGGGCCTGGAGCGCCTCCTGGCGGCCGGCGAGGGCCGACTTCTGCCACGCCCGGTCGAGGGTCCAGCCGGCCAGACCGAGGAAGAGTGCGAGCACCACGCTGGCGGCCCGCAACAGGCGCCGGTTGAGAGAGAGGGGTGGACGGGCGGTCTCACCCAACGCCACGCTCCAGGCGGAAACGGTAACCTCGGCCCCGCAGGGTCTCGATGGGGTTGAGGGAGCGGTCGGGATCGAGCTTGCGGCGCAGACGTCCCAGCAGCACCTCCAGGACGTTGCTGTCCCGCTCCATCTCTTCCTCGTAGACGTGCTCGGAGAGTTCGCTCTTGGAGATCACCTCGCCGGCGCGGGTCATGAGGTATTCGAGCAGACGGTACTCGTAGGCGGTCAGGGCAACCTCTTCCCCCTCCACCGTCACCTGCTGGGAGGCGGGGTGGAGGCGGATGGGGCCACCGGCGAGCACCGCATCGGACCAGCCCGCTGCGCGCCGGACGAGGGCACGAAGCCGCGCCTGCACCTCCTCCATGTGGAAGGGTTTGACCAGGTAGTCGTCGGCACCTGCCTCGAGCCCTTCCACCTTCTCCTGCCATCGCCCCCGGGCGGTGAGGATGAGGACCGGAAAGGCACGGCCCGCGGAGCGCCAGCGACGCAACACCTCCAGACCGCGGAGCTTCGGCAGACCCAGGTCGAGCACCACCACGTCGACCGGGTACTCCTCGCCCATCCAGAGCCCCTCCTCTCCATCCGGGGCCTCGTCCACCACCCAGCCGGCGCTGCGCAGGGCATCGACGAGCTGCTGGCGCAGGGGCGCCTCGTCCTCGATCACCAGTACCCGCATTTCCCGCCCCTCAATCCAGGATCCGTCCGCTCCGGGCATCAACCCAGACATTGCGCACCCGCCCCTGGTCGAGCAGCCGGACCCGCCAGGCGGGCCGCCCCTCCCGCTCCTTCCTGCGCACGTCGAGCACCCGGCCGCCGCGTACCTCGCGGGCGATGCGGGCCGCCCGGTCGGCATCGATCTCCTGTCGTTCCGCCACGCGGAACAGAGTGCCGTTGTGCGAGAGCCCCGCGGCTTGCGCCGCGGGGCCGGGGGTGATCGCCACCGCGCCGAGCAGCAGGGCGACGAACAGATGAAGTGATTTCATGGTCGGTCACCGGAGTGGGTCAGTCGTACCAGGCCACTTCGGCACCCGCCACCGGCTGCACGGTGATGCGGATCGCCACGTACTGGCCGGGATCGTGGTCCATGCGGGTGGTGAAGGTCTTGCCGCGATAGCGATACTTCACCCAGTAGCCCTCGATGCGCTCCTCCTCACGCCAGCTCTGGACGGTGGTGCAGCGCCGATGGCTGACAGTATACACATCGTCGCGGCGATGGTTCTTGCGGGCGATGTCGTCACCGATGGCGAGGCCGATCAGCGCCCCGGTGACGGTGGCGGCATCCTTGCCGCGCCCCTTGCCCACCTGATGACCGACCACGCCGCCGATGATGCCGCCGGCGATCACCGGCGCGGCCGAGGAGGCGTGGTGGTGCTCCCGCCGCACCTCGCGCTTCTTGCGGCAGACGTGGCGCGGCTCGGCGATGCGGACCACCTTGACGATCGGTTCCACCTCGACGACCCGGGCGCGATCCTCGAACACCTCGGCGGGTGCCGCCTGGGCGGACTGGAGGGTGGCCAGGGTTCCGAAGAGGGTGGCGACGAGAGTGCGGCTGATGCGGTTCATGGCGTTCTCCTTTCGTGTCGATGAATGGCTTTTCGTGTTTCGTTGGAGAACACGGTAACGGAGGATGCCTGAACGAATGCTGAACGGGGCAGAGCGCCGTGGGCGGTGAGTCACGCGGCGGGAGTGGCGGGACGAGGAGGTCGTCGACCCGGCCCTCTCCCGGAGAGAGGGGGGTTTTGGGCGGCGCGCTTCAGGCGGAGGCGCCGGGGGAATCCCGGGAGGTCTCTTGCCCGGCCTTCCCGGCGATCTCCCCGGCCTCGACGATCTCGCCGCCGTGACGCTCCACCTCCTCCACCCAGCGGTCGTGGTGCTGGCGGGCCCAGTTGAGGTCGGCCCAGCCGCTCTTCATGGCATCCATCGCCCCCTCCATGCCCAGGGTGGCGATGTAGATGTGGCCGAGGATGGCGCTCATCAGTACCACCGCGGTCGCGGAGTGGAGCAGATGGGAGAGCTGCAACAGGAAGCGGTCGGCCCCCAGCAGGGGCAGCAGCATCAGCAGGCCGGTGACGGCCATCAGGGTGCCGCCCAGCACCGTGAGCCAGAAGACGATCTTCTCGCCAGTGTTGAAGAAACCGGCGGAAGGGTGGCGATCTCCCACCATGCCGCCCCCCTCGAGCAGCCAGCGCAGGTCGCCGGGCTCGGGGAGATTGCGTGAGACGAAGCGCAGGAACATCCATCCCATGGCGACGAAGAAGAGGGGGCCGGCGATATCGTGCGTCCCCTTGCTGAGGACCGCCAGCCTGCCGAAGCTCTCGCCACCCAGCAGCGGGAGGAGGAGCGTCCGGCCGAAGAGCATCACCAGCCCGGTGGCGGCGAGCAGCAGGAAGAGCAGGGCCATGCTCCAGTGGGCGATCCGCTCCGCCATCCGGTAGCGGAGGATCCGCCGGGCGGATCGCCCCCCTTCGATGGGGACCTGTCCACGCACCAGCCGGAACAGCCCCAGCACGATCAGCACCCCGCCGAGGATCCAGCCGGCGGCCGGGATCAGCCGCTCCATGCGGTAGCGCCGCCACTGCTCCCCCCTGGCGTCGATCAGGGTACCGCTGTCGCTCCCCTTCACCTGGGAGGTACCGGGCATCTCCGCCGTCGCCCCCTCCCGCTGGCGGACTGCGCGCCAAAGGTCGCTGCCGGGGTTGGGCACGACGATGGGTGTCTCGCCTCCGGCGACGGCCTCCGCCGCCGGGACGGCAGGGTTCGCCAGGCAGAGAGCGAACAACAGCAGTATCACTCCGCCGCGGTGGATCGGGGTGGTCTCTCTCATGACACTCGGGCCCCTCCGGTGAGATTCACGCCTTGGTGCTGGCCGCCCGTCGGACTTTGATGTGCCAGGGCGCCTTCGGCAGCGTCCCGAGAGGCGGGGAGCAGCATCCACGCTGAAATCCGACGGGCTACTCGACCCGATATTTCGACTTCCCGCGGAACCGGCGGCGTCGGATTCACTCCTTTGCGCTGGAAGCGCCCCGCAGGTCCGCGGCCGGACTCATGCGCAGATAGCGGTCGCGGAAGAGGCCGCCGGTACCGAGCACGCTGGCGCCACGCATGATCACCCGCTGCCGGTAGATGTCGGCGATCACGTTGGCGTCGCCGGCCAGCAGCGCCTTGGTGGCGCACATCTCGGCACAGAGCGGCAGCTTCCCCTCGGCCAGGCGGTTGCGTCCGTACTTGCGCTGCTCTTCCGGGCTGCCGTCCTCCTCGGGCCCGCCGGCGCAGAAGGTGCACTTGTCCATCTTGCCCCGGGTTCCAAAGGCACCGTCGGCCGGGAACTGGGGGGCGCCGAAGGGGCAGGCGTAGAAGCAGTAACCGCAGCCGATGCAGATCTCCTTGTCGTGCAGCACCACGCCGTCGCCGGTGGTATAGAAGCAGTCCACCGGGCAGACCGCCGCGCAGGGGGCGTCGGAACAGTGCATGCAGGCGACCGACAGGGAGCGCTCGCCCGGCTCGCCGTCCTTGATGGTCACCACCCGCCGGCGGTTGATGCCCCACGGCACCTCGTGTTCGTTCTTGCAGGCGGTCACGCAGCCGTTACACTCGATGCAGCGCTCCGCGTCACAATAGAATTTCATTCGGGCCATCTTCTCTTCTCCTGTGCGGGTGGGCGGTTCAGCCGGCCCTGACGATGCGGCAGAGGCTCACCTTGGTCTCCTGCATCTGGGTCACCGAGTCGTAGCCGTAGGTGAGCACCGTGTTGGCCGCCTCGCCGAGCACATAGGGATCGGCCCCCTTGGGATAGCGGCCGCGCAGATCGCGCCCCTCGAAATGGCCGCCGAAGTGGAACGGCATGAAGGCGACGCCACTCGCCACCCGGCGGGTGATCAGCGCCTTGACCCGCACCCGCCCCCCCTCGGGCCCCTCCACCCAGACCGTGTCGCCGTCGCGGATGCCGGCGTCGTTGGCGTCACGCGGGTGGATCTCCACGAACATCTCCTGCTGCAGTTCCGCCAGCCAGGGGTTGGAGCGGCTCTCGTCGCCACCGCCCTCGTACTCCACCAGCCGGCCCGAGGTGAGGATGATCGGGAAGTCGCGGGAGTAATCCTTCGCCTGGATGGAACTGTAGCGGGTCGGCAGCCGCCAGAAGGACTTGCGGTCCTGGTAGGTGGGATACCTGGCCACCAGGTCGCGCCGGCGGGTGTAGAGGGGCTCCCGGTGGATCGGCACCGGGTCGGGGAAGGTCCAGACCACGGCGCGCGCCTTGGCGTTGCCGAAGGGGGCACAGCCGTGGGCGATGGCGACCCTCTGGATCCCTCCGGAGAGGTCGGTCTTCCAGTTGCGTCCCTCCGCCGCCTTCCGCTCTTCGGGGGTGAGATCCTTCCACCACCCCAGTTTCCTGAGCAGCTTGTCGCTGAACTCCGGGTAGCCGTCGCGGATCTCCGAGCCCTTCGACCAGAACCCCTCCGCCAGCAGGTTGACCCCGTTGCGCTCCACGCCGAAGCGGGCGCGGAAGGTCAGGCCGCCGCGGGCCACCGCCCTGGAGCCGTCGTAGAGGTTGGGGGTGCCGGGGTGGCCCGTCTCCGGGGTGCCCCAGCAGGGCCAGGGCAGGCCGTAGTATTCGCCGTCACACGGCCCCCCCTCCGCCTCCAGGGTGGTGTAGTCGAAGGTGCCCCAGTGCTTCTGCTGGCGCTTGAGCCGCTCCGGACTCTGGCCGGTGTAGCCGATGGTCCACATGCCGCGGTTGATCTCGCGGGTGATGTCCTCCACCAGCGGCTCCTCGCCGTTGACCCGGATGTGCTTGCAGAGCTGCTCGGCGATGCCAAGCTTCCTGGCCAGCTTGTACATGATGACGTGGTCGGGCAGCGACTCGAAGAGGGGCTCGATCACCCGGTCCCGCCACTGGATGGAGCGGTTGGAGGCGGTGATGGAGCCGTAGGTCTCGAACTGGGTGGAGGCGGGCAGCAGATAGACCCCATCGGTGCGGTCGTGCATCACCGCCGAGACGGTGGGATAGGGGTCCACCACCACCAGCAGGTCGAGCTTCTCCATCGCCCGCTTCATCTCCGGCCCGCGGGTCTGGGAGTTGGGTGCGTGCCCCCAGAAGAAGATCGCCCGCAGGTTGTCCTTCTGGGCGACGTTGCCCTTCTCCTCCAGCACGCCGTCGATCCAGCGGGAGACCGGAATCCCCTTGGTGTTCATCACCGGCACCGGCCTGCCCTTGCTCTTCTCGTAGGAGCCGGAGTCGAAACGGGACTTGATCCACTCCAGATCCAGGTCCCAGACCCGCGCCCAGTGGGCCCAGGAGCCGGGCTTGAGGCCGTAGTAACCGGGCAGGGTGTTGGCAAGCACCCCCAGGTCGGTGGCTCCCTGGACGTTGTCGTGACCGCGGAAGATGTTGGTCCCGCCGCCGGAGACGCCCATGTTGCCGAGGGCGAGCTGGAAGATGCAGTAGGCGCGTGTGTTGTTGTTGCCGATGGTGTGCTGGGTGCCCCCCATGCACCAGATGAAGGTGCCGGGGCGGTTCTCCGCCATCGCCCGGGCCGCCGCCCGCACCTTGTCGCCGGGCACGCCGGTGACCCGTTCCACCTCCTCCGGATTCCAGCGCGCCACCTCCTTGCGGATCTCCTCCATGCCGTAGACCCGCTGGCGGATGAACTCCCGGTCCTCCCAGCCGTTCTCGAAGATGTGCCAGAGCATACCCCAGACGATGGGCACGTCGGTGCCGGGGCGGATCTGCAGGAAGTGGTCGGCGTGGGCGGCGGTGCGGGTGAAGCGCGGGTCGATGACGATGATCGGCGCGTTGTTCTCCTCCTTCGCCTTGAAGATGTGCTGCAGGGCCACCGGATGGGCCTCGGCGGGGTTGGAGCCGATCAGCAGCACCGCCCTGGAGTTGTGGATGTCGTTGTAGGAGTTGGTCATGGCGCCGTAGCCCCAGGTGTTGGCGACGCCGGCGACGGTGGTGGAGTGGCAGATGCGCGCCTGGTGGTCCACGTTGTTGGTGCCCCACATGGCGGCCAGCTTGCGGAACAGGTAGGCCTGCTCGTTGCTGTGCTTGGCGGAGCCGAGCCAGTAGACCGAGTCGGGGCCCGACTGCTCGCGGATCTCCAGCAGGCGGTTGCCGATCTCGTTGATGGCCACGTCCCAGGAGATGCGCTTCCACTTGCCGTTGACCAGCTTCATGGGGTACTTGAGGCGCCGCTCGCCGTGGCCGTGCTCGCGGATCGCCGCTCCCTTGGCGCAGTGTGCCCCCCGGTTGAAGGGGTGATCGAAGGCGGGCTCCTGTCCCTCCCATACGCCGTTGCGCACCTCGGCGAGGATGCCGCAGCCCACGGAACAGTGGGAGCAGATGGTCCTCACCACCTTCACCTCACCGGCAGGGGCCTCACCGGCCGCCGTGGCCCGGCGCATCATCCCGGGGGCGATGCCCGAGGCGAGAAGCGCCCCGCCGGCCATCAGGCCCGAACGGCGCAGGAAGTCGCGGCGGTTGAGGCCCCGGCTGCTGGCGGCATGTGGCGCCGGCTCGGCGACGCGATCGGAGATCTTTCTCAGTTTCATGGTTGTCGCTCCCCTGCAGGATTCACTCGATCAGCGTGCGGTAGTAGGCGACCACGTGGGGGGTCAGCCGGTAGCCGCGCCCCTCGCTGCCCCCGGCCGGAGTCCCCTCCACGCCCGCTCCCTCCGCCATTCGCGGCAGCGAGGCGACGGCCAGCATTGCGCCCCCTCCCTGGACGGCCTGGCGGATGAACCGGCGGCGGGCGCCGGAGATGGCTCTTCTGTCGCTGTCGCTCATGGTCCTGCTCCTCCTCTCGCTCCCCGGAGGTCGACGGCTTCGCACCGCCGCGCTTCCGGCATGGCCTTTCTTTCCACCGTTCCAGCCCGAAAATGCGATTTCCGGCTTCCTCACGTTTTCAATGAACTGGCGTCATTCAAGATGGCGGTGCATCCATGTACCGCAGCACAGGCTGTCGGTCGTTGACAGGCCGTCAGGTTCCGGTGCTTTCCGCGGGCCCCGACAGGCGGGAAGGCCTTCCCGCCTGTCGGGGCAGAGTGACCTTCATCTTGAAGTCCAACAGGCTGCTAGCAAGCCTCTTGCCAGCATGGCCGGGAAAGAAATGACAAATGGCGACAGGGAATCCGAACGACCGCCTCCTGGCGAACCAACCGCCGCGTACGGGGCAGAGCTGCGGGGGGGGGCGCCGGGACTTTTCGTCCCACTTCCGCGCTCGCCGGAACCCCCCGAGCCGGCAACCCTCTCCCCGGCGACGGAGAAACCGGCGAGAGGTCACGCCCCGTCCGCGGTGTGAAGGTCGCTCTCGAGGGCGAGGAAGGCGCAGCCGAGACGACCCACAGAGCGGTAGAAGACCGCCGAGCGCGCGGCGACGAGATCGGTGAAGAAGCGCTCCATCCAGGGGGCGATGTGGGCGCGGAAGAAGGGACCCTGCTCGGCAGCCAGCTCCGGATCCTCGATCAGCGCGGCCATCACCTCGCACAGGGCGGCGGCATGATCTTCGGGCTCGTGCACCGTCTCGCGGCGCTCGAAGCCGAGACGGGCCAGCTCGTCGCGCAGGGCGGCGAGGGGCGTCTCCATGAGGAAGCCGGTCAGATACCAGGAGGCGAAGGGAACCAGCTCGCCACGGCCGAGGCCGATGAAGAGTTCGTGGTACTCGTCATCGAGGCGGGCGGGGTCGCTGGTGCGTGCCGCCAGCCCCAGCATGCGGAGCGCCATGGCCAGATCGTCGGTGACATTCCCCTGGGCGTCCCCCAGGGCGGCCAGGCGATCGAGCAGCGACCGCTCCGGTGGTGAGCGCAGCAGGGCCGCCAGGAGCTGCCAGGCTCCGACGCGGTACCGCTCCTCCTCGGAGAGGGGAGAGGGAAGAGGCGGGCCGCAGGTGGGGGAGAAGCCGTCGTGACTCACCGCGGCTCCCCTCCGGACAATGGCGAGCCGGCTTCGGCCAGACCGGCAGAGATCGCCTCCCTGTCCTGGACGATGTCCGCCACCCGGCACGCCTCGCACATCATCAGCCGGCGGCGGGCCCGTTCGCTGGCGAACATGGGGTGAGCGGCGAGGCGACGGAGGGTGTTCTCGATCACCCTGCGGGTGGCGAAGGGAGTGCCACAGGCGACGCATTCGAAGGGGGGCTCCTCGTGCAGGGTGCGGGGCAGGCGCCGGGCCTCCGGATCGAACAGCAGCCGCGGCGAGATCCAGATGGCCTCCTCCGGACAGGTGCGGGTGCAGATCCCGCACTGCAGGCAGTTGGCCTCGATGAAGCGCAGGGCGGGCTGCTCGCCGCCTGCCTGCAGGGCATGACCCGGACAGGCACCGGCGCAGGCCATGCAGAGGGTGCAGCGGCGACCATCGACAAAGGCGGCGCCGAAGAATGCTCCGGCGGAGAGTTCCGTCATCGCCGGCGCGCGAGGTGCCTGGTCGTGCAGATGACCGACGGCGAGAAACAGGAGCTGCCGCTTGTCGCCGAGGGGGGCAAAGGCGGCGGGCCGGATCGAGGGCATGCGATCTCCATCCGCCACCCTCTCCGGGGTGACGAGGGCAACACAGCCGGCAGGCAGACCGAGGGCATCGAGGATCTCGCCGATCATGCGGAGGGGCGCCGCAAGACCCGCGTCGATGGCATCCGGGCAGGAGGGGCTCACCAGCCGGACCGCAGAGGCCCCCCAGGCGAGCGCAGCCAGCCACAGTTCGGGACCGGCGCCGGCCACCTCCTCGAGGGTGAAGGGGAGTACTCTCCCGGGGAGGGGATCGAGAGAGGGGCGATCCCCCCCGCTCACCAGGGCGACCACCGGCGGATCCCCGCCCCCTTCGCACCAGCTCCGCAGGGCGGCACGGATCCGCTCCCCCAGCTCGGCGAGGGGTGGGGTCGTGTAACGGATCGCGCCGGAGGGGCAGACGGCGGCACACGCACCTCCCCCCTGACAACGATAGGGATCCACCTGGATGCGCTCGCCCCGGGAGACGATCGCCTCCGCCGGGCAGGCATCGAGACAGCGACGGCAGCCGGCCTTGCCGGAACGTCCGTGGGCACAGCGTGCCGGATCGTAGTCCACGTAGCGGGCTTTCTCGAAACGCCCCACCAGCCCTTTCAACTCGGTCTCGGCCAGATCGAGGGCCGACGGTTCACCGGGCACGGCGCGCAAGTAGCCGGGAGGTGGCAATCTCGCCTGCAGATGGTGGGGGATATCCAGGTCGAGGATCAGGTCGCACTCGATCACCTCACGGCCCGGATGCCCGCTCTCCCCCACGGTGACGGTGAAGGCGCCCAGGTGTCCTTCGATGCACAGCTCTCTGCCGCCGAGGGAGATCACCGGCACCCCCGGCTCCTGCTCGTCGCCGGTGAGCAGCACCTGCGGCCTCAGTTCCGGCCGCAGGCGGGGGGCGAATTCCCGGGCCTCCTCTCCCCCGATCACCAGTACCCGCCCCCGGGAACGGTATTCCACCACCCCCGCGGGCGAGAGGGGGATCGCCTCCCCCGCCTCCAGGGCGGCCCGCAGCCGCGACTCGTCGGGTGAGGTGCTCATCCCTTATCCCCGGCCGGGGACAAGGCCCCCTCCGGTGTATCGTTCGGGCCGGGTGACTCCGGCTCCGCCTCGCCGGCCTGCGCGGCGATCTCGAGCCGGTGGCGCGCCTCGATCTCGATCCGGTAGCGCAGCTCGGCGGTGACCAGCTCGCCCAGCCCCGCGAAGGTCCGGTAGTCGCCGCCGTAGACCTCCAGATCGTCCGCTCCGTCGACACCGGCGATGCGCCACAGACGCCGAAGGGCGAGACGGTGGACCGCCTCCTCCACCTCGGGGGAGAGGAAGGGGGTGTAGTCGTCGTCGGGCCCGAGCGTGGCGGGGTCGGGCAGCGGATCGCGCGGCCGGGGAGGCCGCATCTCGCGGGCCGTGGATCCTTCCGCTGGTTCTGACTGGTCCGCGCCGCATCGCTCCGCCAGCTTGCGCCGCGAAAAGCGCCCCAGAAACGACTCTTCTCCGGTCATCTCCTTCCTCCTCCCCGGCTGGTACACCGGTCTCTCTCAGTGGCCGCCGCCCCCGTGGGTGAGGCGGCGTTTGCGCTTCTTCCCGGGCGCATACCAAGTGAGGACGAACGCCTCGGTCCAGCGGTAGAGTTCGGGTGGAATCTCCACGCCGTAGATCGGCTCATCCCCCTCCAGATAGGCGTGGGCCTCGTCGAAACTCATGGAGACCAGGAAGGGCTCCGGCGGCGCCTCGGGATCCTGTTCGTCCGGATGGGTGATCACGTAGCAGCGTGGCCGGGGAGAGGTCAGGTTGTGGTAGTAGCTCTCGCACTCGTCGGGATGGAGGGTGATCTCCAACCCGCCCACCAGGTAGCGCCGGAGACTCCCCTGCCGGAACACCAGGCGCGGTTCACCGGACTCGCCGCCCCTCACCCCCACCACCACACCGATCGCCTCCCAGATCCACCGGACCCACTCGCTGTGCACGGCCGCCCGCCGCTCGAGCAGCACCGAGACGGGAAAGCGGTCGGGCGCCGGCGGCGGGCCATCCTTCATCTTCATGGGTTGCATGGCGGACACCTCCTCACGGGAATCAGCCACCACCGCGCTGGAAGGCGCGATCGAAGGCGGCATGGAAACGGCTCTCGGCATCGGCGTCCAGCCCCTGCGGCCCGATCGTCACCTGGACGCGCGGCAGGGAGAGGGCTCCGGCCCGCAGGGGCTCGAGGGGCGTGACGCGCAAGATCACCCTTCCGGGTGGCCACACCAGGGAGAACTCCCCCTCTGCGCCCTCTCCAACCTGGCCGAGAGCAGCCAGGGCGCGACGAAACTCACCGGTCGAGAGGGACATGACCCGGCGGCGGCGTCTTTCCATCATCCGGCCCGGATGTCACGGCACTCCGGCACCGGGAAGCGGGATTCAATCGTCTCTTTCATCGAGTTGTGGCGGCCTGGCTTACTTCGACTCGCTATCGGATTCCGCAGCGCCTGGCGGGAGGGGCCGAACGGTGGGGAACCCTCCTGGCAGGCTGTTGAAAAACACCGTCTTTCGACAGCCTGTGCCGCGGTGCATGGATGCACCGCCGTTTTCAATGACTTCTGGCCTTTTTCAACACCCTGCCAGAGGCGCACCGCATTGCACTCGGCATACCGACGCCAGGCGGTAACTTCCCAACCCCAGGTTGGCGCCGCGCACCAATGCCGGGTACGACCCGGCGATTCCAGTACCCCCCCGTGACTCCGCACGACCGGCGTCACCAGGAGAACGGAGTTGCTGCTACCCCCCCGCCACCGGCGGCCAGATGGCCAGCGTGTCTCCCTCCTTCAGGAAACGGTGCTCCCGCTCCTCGGGGGCGATGAAGATGCCGTTGAGGATCACCAGATGGATCTCCTCCGCCGGTACGCCGCTCCCCGCCAGCACCTCGGCCACGCTCGCCCCCTCCGGCACCTGGATCCGCGCGGTGTTGGCACGACCGCCCGGCGGAAGGTAACGGGCGAGACTGGCGAACAGCTTGAACTCGATCTCCATGCCCGGCGGGGGATCGGCTCTCACGCCACCGCCCGGGTGGTGGCCAGATACGCCTCGGCGATGCGCGTGGGATCACGGCGCAGCCGCTCCATCCAGCCACCGAGGGGACACCCGCTCTCGATCAGCCCCCGCACCGCACCCACATGATCGGTGTGGCCGACGAGAATCGCCCCCACCAGCCGGTCCCCCTCGAAGGCGAGTCGCATGTAGCGCCGCCCTTCCGGGTCGTGGAGCACCACGGTCTCCTCCCCCCCCTCCCAGCGGCCGAAGGAGGCGGAGATCAGGCCGAGGGTATCGAGCACGTTCATGTTGAGACTGCCGTGGTAGCGTACCGAACCGGCCCTGACCATATTGTGGGCCGCCACCCGGCCGTGCTCCGTGGCGGTGGGCTGGATGGCATGCACCGCCCGCCCGCCACCGAGGTCGGGACCCTCGGCCACGTCACCGGCGGCGTAGACCGCCGGATGGCTGGTGCAGAGGGTCTCGTCCACCACCACCCCCTGGCCGGTCTCGATGCCGGAGCCCTCGAGAAAGTCGATATTGCTGCGCACACCGGTGGCGGTGATCACCAGATCGGCCGGCAGCCGCTCACCGCTTCCCAGCACCACCCGGAGGGCGTCCCGGTCAGTTTCGATGGCGGTGACGGTGTGGTCGGTCAGCACCCGGATCCCCTTCTCCTCGCACCAGCGCCGCAGCAGACCACCGGCGCTCTCATCGAGCATCCGCGGCACCATCCGCGCCCCCCGCTCCACCACCGTGAGCCGTACACCGCACCGGACCAGCGACTCGAGGATGATGCAGCCGATGAATCCGGCACC
>JALTLT010000313.1 GCA_027001815.1 Gammaproteobacteria bacterium
GTCGTTGATGGCCCGCCGTTCGGGCGGATCGACGAAGGGAAACGCCTCCACCTCGCCGAGCCCCTGGTCGAGCATGCGCAGAATCACCGCCGCCAGGCTGGTCCGCCGGATCTCGGGCTCGGTGAAGGGCGGCCTGGAGAGGTACTCCTCCTCGCTGTAGAGGCGGATGCAGATGCCGGGACCGAGCCGGCCACAGCGCCCCTTGCGCTGATCCGCCGAGGCGCGGGAGATGGGCTCGATCGGCAACCGCTGCACCTTGGAGCGGGGACTGTAGCGGCTGATGCGGGCGTAGCCCGTATCCACCACGTAGCGGATCCCCGGCACCGTCAGGGAGGTCTCGGCGACATTGGTGGCGAGCACGATGCGCCGGCCGGCGTGGGGCTGGAAGACCCGGCTCTGCTCCGCCACCGAGAGGCGGGCGAAGAGGGGGAGCACTTCGGTATGGGGAGGATGGTGCTTGCGCAACGCCTCCGCCGCCTCGCGAATCTCCCGCTCCCCCGACAGGAACACCAGGATGTCACCGGGCCCCTCCGCGGCCAGTTCGTCCACCGCCGCCAGCAGGGCCTCGAGAGGATCGCGCCCGCCGCGCGCCTCGGGCAGGGGCCGATAGCGCACCTCCACCGGCCAGCTGCGTCCCTGGACGCTGATCACCGGCGAACCCCGGAAGTGCTCGGCGAAACGCCGGGTGTCGATGGTGGCCGAGGTGACGATCAGTTTCAGATCGGGACGGCGCTCCAGCAGCCGCTTCAGGTATCCGAGCAGGAAATCGATGTTGAGGCTGCGCTCGTGGGCCTCGTCGATGATGAGGGTGTCGTAGGCGAGCAGATCGGGGTCGGAATGGATCTCGGCAAGGAGGATTCCGTCGGTCATCACCTTGATCAGGCTCTCCGGCCCCACCTGGTCGTGGAAGCGCACCTGGTAGCCCACCAGCCCTCCCAGCGGAGAGCCCAGCTCCTCGGCGATGCGCGCCGCCACGCTGCGCGCGGCGATGCGCCGCGGCTGGGTGTGGCCGATCAGCCCCCGCACCCCACGCCCCGCCTCGAGGCAGAGCTTGGGGAGCTGGGTGGTCTTGCCGGAGCCGGTCTCCCCCTCGACGATCACCACCTGGTGGCCGGCGATCGCGGCGAGCAGCTCCTCCCGCCGGGCGACCACCGGCAGCTCCTCCGGGTATCCGGGCCGGGGGATCGTCGCGCGGCGGCTGGCCACCCTCGCCTCGGCCAGTTCCAGCGCCTCGCGGAGGCGGCCCAGCAACCGGTCGGCCGGCTGGCCCCGCTCCATCCGTCTTCGCGCCCGGCGCAGGAGCGAGGCCAGCTCCCGTCCCTCCCGGGGAGAGACGGCGGCGATCCTCTCCTGTGCCCGGTCCGGAAACTGCCGGGGGTCTTCGACTTGGTTCATGGGAGAGGGTGGCCGGGGCTGGACATGGGCAGGAAGGAAGGGGCCTGGAAAAAGGGAACGACTTGGCAAAATGGATCGGCAACTTTTCCATGCATCGCCAGATTCGATTATTATAACCTGTTTATGGAACACGTGACTTCCCGGCAACCGGTCCTTACCATCACCCCCGCCCTCCGCCGGGAAGAGAGGTGAAGGAGCCACCATGCCCGCACCGAGCCGTCCGGCATCGCCGTCGTATCGCCACCCATCGGTGGAAGGGGCGAGGCGTGCCCTGATCCGGCTCCTGCTGCTGGCGCTCCTGCTGCCGCTTACGACCCTGGCCCAGACGGGCGACGAGGGGGAGGAGATCGACTTCACCCGCCTCGAGGACGACTTCGCCGACCTGGAAATCGCCGACCCCCTGGAACCCCTCAACCGCGGCATCTTCTGGTTCAACGACCGGCTCTACCGCTACGCCATCAAACCCGCTGCGCGGGTGTGGCGATGGGTCCCGGAACCGGCACGCGTCTCGGTGGACAACTTCTTCAGCAATCTGGGGGCGCCGGCGCGCATGGTGAGCGCCCTCCTGCAGGGCAAGGTGGTGACCGCGGCGGACGAGTTCGGCCGTTTCCTCATCAACTCCAGCTTCGGCGTGCTGGGGCTCTTCGACCCCGCCTGGGAGTATGGCCGCCTGGAGGAGAGCGACGAGGATCTCGGCCAGGTACTCGGATTCTATGGCATCGGCCACGGATTCTACCTGGTACTGCCGGTAGTGGGTCCCAGCAGCCTGCGCGACCTGGCGGATCCGCTGGGGGACTTCCATCTCGACCTCACCTGGCGGCTCTGGCCCGGTACGGGGGAGGCGATCGTCGCCACCTCGGTGATCACCGTCAACCAGGCCTCTCTCGACAGGGACACCTACGAGGCGATCCTGGAGAACTCCCTCGACCCCTACCTCTTCGTCCGCGACGCCTGGGTCCAGTCCCGCGCGGCGATGGTGGAGCAGTAGACGTCACCGGGAACCGTCGGCCCACCCCGATGGTCAGAGACCGGGACGGTCCCGTACAACCCTGGAGCCATCCGATCATGAGATTTCTGGCCACCCTTCCCCTCCTCCTCTCCCTGGTCGGTACGACGGTCTTCGCCGCGGAAAGCGAACCCGCCACGACGGTGCGCCAGATGGTGGACGAGGTCTACGCCGTGCTCAACGAGCCCGCCCTCGATCACGACACCCGGCACACCCGGGTGGAAGAGACGGTGCGGCGCTATTTCGACTTCCGCGCCATGGCCCAGGGCGCCCTGGGCTCGGAGTGGCGCAAGGCCTCGCCGGCACAGCGGGATCGGTTCCAGGCGCTGTTCGAACAACTGCTGCGCAACACCTACCTCAACCGGGTGGACGCCTATTCCAACGAGAAGGTGGAATTCGGCCGTACCCGCCTGCGCGACAAGCGGGCGGAGGTGGCGACGGTGATCCTCTCGGGAGGCGACCGCATCCCGGTCAACTACCGCCTCTACCGCAAGGGCGAGCGCTGGATGGTCTACGACGTGGTGATCGAGAACGTCAGCCTCATCAACAGTTACCGCACCAACTACCGGGCGGTGATCCGCGAGAAGGGGCTGGATGGCCTCCTGGAGGAGATGGAGCAGCTCGCCTTCCGGCAGCGCAGCTAGCAGGACAACGCAGCCGAAAAGGGTTCACGGCGTCCCCCGGAAGGGCCTCCCGCCTCTCGGGGCCCCGCGGGGAGCACCACGACACATCCGCCTGCCGGGATCCGACGGACCGATACCCGGCGTCTCCTGGACTCGCTTCAGCGCCATGTGAGCCTCACCCGCAGGAAGTGGGTGGCGCAGGAGATGCAGGGATCGTAGTTGCGCACCACCTGCTCGGCGCGGTGGCGAACCGCCTCCTCCCCCGCATCCACTCCCAGCGCCTCCAGGGAGAGGCGCAGGTCCTCCTCCATCCGCCCCTGGTTCTGGCTGGTGGGGGGGACGATGCGCGCCGC
>JALTLT010000314.1 GCA_027001815.1 Gammaproteobacteria bacterium
CGCGTCGCGCGAATCCCGCGCCACATTCGTGCCGCCTGCGGCGGCATTTGCCGGATGCGCCGCGGGGCGGCTTATCCGGCCTACGGGAAACGGGGATGTAACGGCCGGATTTACCTCCCGGCCCCCCGCCGACAACTGTAGGCCCGATAAGCGCAGCGCATCGGGCAATTCCTGCGAAGCAGGAACAAAGCGCATCGGGCAATCCCGCAAAGCGGGAACAAAGCGCTATTCGGAAGCGCGGGGGCCGCCCAGGTTCTGTCTCTCCAGCCAGCGGCGGAGCTTCTCCTCTTCCTGTTCCAGCACGTAGGGGTTGAGGAGTCCGCGTCGCATGGCGACGGAGAGGGCGCGGGTGCGCAGGTTGAGCAGTTCGCCGATTCCGTCGGCGGTGGCCTGCTCGTGGTCGATGCCCAGTTTGGCGTAGAGCGACTTGAGGCGGTTCTGCACGCCGCGGCGGGAGAGGTAGCGGCGCTTGGCGATGAGGTTGTCGGTCAGCCCCAGCCCGATGTCCACCAGCACCTCGTACTCCAGGTCGTTGACGCTGCTGTCCCCCTGGCGGGTGCGCGCCTGTACCGGCCGCACGGAGGGGTCGAGCCAGCACTGGCACTCCTCGAAGACCGCCCTAACCGCCCGCTGCAGCGTCTCGGAGGTGTTGCTCTTGAGTACGTAGCCGTAGACCGTCTCGGCGGGTACCACCTCCGCGAGGGCGCGGATGTAGACCTCGTCCTTGTGCTGGGACCAGAAGACGATGCGCGCCTCCGGGCGTCGCCGCCACAGCTCGCGGGCCAGTTGCACGCCGTTCATCTCCGGCATCTGCAGGTCGCTGATCACCCAGGGGGCCGGCTCCTCGCCGAGGGCCTCCAGCGCCTCCCGCCCGTTGGCGGCGAAACGGACACGGTAGCCGGCGAGGGCGTGCTGGAGGAACTCGCGGTCACGCGGCGTGTCCTCGGCGATGAGAATGGTCCGGCTGCTCATGGCTCGGTTCAGCCTGGCGCCATGCGGGGGGTGGCACCCTGCGGCGCGGGGTCGCGATCCGTCTCGGAGGCGTTCTGTGAGGGGTGCTGCGCCCGGAGGGCCATGCGGAAGGTGAAGCGGCTGCCGCTGGCGAAGCGGGGGGCACCCCACTCCACTTCGGCGCCCAGTGCGCGGGCCCGCTGCTGGATGTTGGTGAGGCCGTGTCCCCCTCGTCGCATCGCCTCGGCGGGATCGAAGCCGATACCGTCGTCCTCGATGTTGAGGATCAGTTCCGCTCCCTCCCGGCGCAGCTCAACCTCGATGCGCGAGCAGCGGGCGTGACGCAGGGCGTTGTCCACCACGGCGAGGTAGATGCGGTAGATGGCCAGCGACTGGAAGGGATCGAGCTGCGTCTCCGGCGCGGGATCGAGATGGAAGAGGCAGCGCGGGGAGGGAGCGTCACCGACCCGCCGCTCCAGGTGGGCGCGCATGGCGGTGGCGAGGCCGAGCAGCTCGAGGGTCTGGGGGTGGAGGTCGTCGATCACCCCGCGCAGGTGGTTGGAGATCTGCTCCGCCTCGTCGGCGAAACGGTCGAGGTCGGCACTCCTCTCTCCGCGGGCCGCCTCCCGCAGGCATCGGGCCAGGGCGGTGAGGTCGGAGAGGGTCTGGTCGTGCATGTCGCGGGCGATGCGTGCCCGCTCCGCCTCGGCCCCCTGCAGCAGCTTTTCGCCGGCGACCACCTTGACCAGCCGGCGGGTCATGGCCGACATGCACCATGCCACCTCGTCCACCTCGTCGCGAATCACCTCCGGGGCGTGGAGCTGTTCACCGCCACCGGAGCAGACCTGCCGGGCGTCCCGGGCCAGACGCCCCAGGCGGCGACGAGTCTGGCGATAGCTCCAGACGGTGAGCGCCACGCCAGTGATGACGGTGAGCGCCAGGACGGTGAGGGAGACGCTCACGAGCTGAGCGGTGGTGCGGTTGACGTTTTCGTAGTAGGAGGTGTAGGCGGCCCGCTTCTGGGCCCAGAAGCCTCTGTAGAGCTGCGTGAGGCGGCTGCCCAGATCGTGCAGCACCGGCATCGCCCGGTCGGGGTCGAGGTCGTCCCGGTAGTTCACCTCCTCCAGCCGGTGGAGCACCCAGTCCCGGCTCTCGGGTGACAGCCTCTCCAGTACCACCGGCGCCAGCAGGTGATCGGCGAGGGCGCGGGACTCCTCCAGGTAGTTGAAATGGAGGTCGTCGTCGGGCTGCAGCGAGGCGCCCCGCATGCGGGCCGCCAGGTCCTCGAGCCGCCGGCTGGCGTCGATCGCCTGCTTGGAGTGGGAGCAGACCTGCACCCACTCCTGAACCGTCTCGTTCTGGCTGCGGATCTCGCTCACCTTGACCAGGGTGAAGAGGATCAGCCCGAACACCAGCAGGATCACGACGCCGGGGGCGAGCAGCATCTGGAGCTTGAGGGACAACGGGGGCCTCCGGGGTGCAAGGGAAGGATCCGGTCGCCGGGCACGTCGCTGGTATTGCGGCCGCTGGTGGTTACCCGGACAGATTCCCGACAGGGTGCTAGCCTATACTGTCTGATCACGAATATAACCGTGCACTCGCACAGTGGGCAACGGTCACGATGGCGGTTGTCGCCGGCGGGGGGGAGACTACAATCTTCCCATGCCCCTGGTCTCCACTCACCTGTTCCCTGCATGGAACTCTTCGATGAAGGTTGCCGCCGTACCCCTGCCGCGACGCCGCTCGTGGTGTCTCGCCCTGCCGCTCGTTGCCCTCGCGTGGCTGCCGGCCGTGACCCCGGCCGCCCTTCCGGAACCGCTCACCTTCGCCGCCGCGCTGGCCCAGGCGGATCAGCCCCACCCCGATGTGGAGACGGTGCGGGCCGACCTCCTGGCGGCCCGGGCCGACCTGGAGGTGGCGCGTTCGGACAAGGGATTGAAGGTGGATCTCTCCGGTCGCCTGCGGTGGGTCGATCCCGCCACTGGAGGGTTGTCTTCCAGGACCGACGATCACGCCCTGATCCTCTCCGTGCAGAAGTTGCTCTACGATTTCGGTCGCACCGCCGCCGAGATCGAGGCGGCCCAGCTCGACCTCGAGAGCCAGCGACGGCTGCTTGCGGCCCGCGTGAACCAGCGCCGGCTGGAGATCGCCGCCGCCTATTTCAATGTGCTGCTCGCCGATATGCAGTACAGCCGCGACAACGAGGAGATGGCGATCGCCTATGTCCGTTTCGACGCGGTGCGAGACCGGGCCGAGCAGGGGCTGGTCTCCGACGTGGATCTGTTGAAGGCGGAGGCGCGCTATCAGGAGGTGCGCCGCAAGCGCTACGCCTCCGACGTGGCGCGTCGCGCCCGGCGGGCGGAGCTGGCGGCGCTGCTCAACCATCCGGGCGAACTCTCCTCCGACCTCGAGGAGCCGGCGCTGC
>JALTLT010000315.1 GCA_027001815.1 Gammaproteobacteria bacterium
CGAGCGGGGCGAACCGAACCGAAGGCAGGTGAAGCCTGCCCGAGGGCGGGGTGTGATGAAGCCGTGGCGGCATGCCACGGAGACGCAGACCCGGGGCAAGACCTGCTGCGGCAGGCGCTTGCGAGAGAAGCCGCTATCTGCTGAACGCCGTCATGCCGATCGCCTTCTTCGACCGGCTGGGTGTGCCCCGGCTCTCATGACCTCAACTTCCCGAACCGCCCGGTGCGGAACCGCATGCCGGGTGGTGTGGGAGGGGCTCGGTCAGCTATGCTGACCGCCCCTATCCCGATCGAAGCGTGTCGCCTCAGGCCTCTTTCTTCCTGGTGCTGATGCCGAAGATGGAGTAGGCGGGGCACCAGCCGAGCAGGCCGGTCACCAGCGGCACGACGCCGATCCAGCCCCAGGGGGTCTGGGGGCCGACGAACGCCAGGGCGATGAGGATGATGCCCGCGATGATGCGGACGATGCGATCGATGGAGCCTTCGTTTGCATTCATGGTCTTTCTCCTCCTGTCGCAACGGTTCGTTGGAACAGTGGTTGTGGGTATGAAAATCGGGGTCCCGGCCAGCCTCGGATCGAACGGGACGATGAGGGAAGTGTAGCGGTCCCGGCCCCGGGTGTCAGTGACCCGGTCACACAGGGTGGCGCACCGGGGGGACGGCGGGCCGGAAGCCCGTCGGGTTGTTCTGTTGCCGGTCGGCTCTGGTGCTTTCCGCGGGGCAGAGTGACCTTCAGCTTGAAGGTCCGACAGGCTGCCAGCCCGGATGGGCCCGGAGCGGTCCCTCGCTCGTGTGATGGGGGTCAGTCGGCGGGCGTGCCGGCCACCCGCTGCAGGGCGGAGGGGTCGAGCAGCCGGATCTCGCCCCGCGAGAGCCGGAGCAGCCCCTCTCCCTCGAACCGCTTGAGGTGGCGGGAGACCACCTCGCGGGCGGTGCCCAGTTCGCTGGCCAGCTCGCCGTGGGTCACCGCGAGGGTGGATCCGCGTGTCGTTGCCAGCTCCAGCAGGGTACGCGCCAGCCGGGATTCCACCGGGCCGAAGGCCACCTCCTCCATGCGCGCCATCACCCCCGCCAGCCGCTGGGCCAGGTTGGCGAAGACGAAGCGGCGGAAAGGGGCAGAGCGGTCGAGGGTCTCGGCGAAGAGCGGCAGCGGGATCACCAGGGCGGAGGTCTCTTCGTCGGTGACCCCCTCGGCGGGGTAGCGCTCGCCGCCCAGCACGCAGGCGGTGGTGAGAACGCAGCTCTCGCCGGGTCGCACGTGGTAGAGGAGCACCTCGCGGCCACTGAGGGTGAGGTACTGGACCCGGACGGCGCCGGCAGTGACCAGCAGGTAGTGGCGGCAGGCGGCGCCCGGTTCGAAGACCCGTTCGCCGGCCGGCAGCGTGACCGCCTCGGCCGCCTCCATGAGGCGCCGCAGCGGCGGATCGGCCGACGCCAGCAGATCGGGGAAGTGGTGCTCCCAGAGGGGGAGGTTGTTCATGGGCCGCGCCGGCGCCTCTTCACAGCGCCTCCAGGTTGGCGTAGCCCACCACCAGCCACTTGGTCCCCTCGTTCTCGAAGTTGACCTGGACGCGGGCGTGGGCCCCCGCCCCCTCCAGGTTCATCACCACCCCCTCGCCGAAGCGGCGGTGCAGCACCCGCTGCCCGAGGGAGAAGGGGAGCGCCTCGCGCGGGGTGCCGGAGGGGGGCGGAGGGGTCTGTCGCGCCTCACCCCAGGAGGGTCGGCTCACCCGCACCCGCGGTCGCACCTCCTCGATCAGCGACTCGGGGATCTCGCCGAGGAAGCGGGAGGGGGCCTGCAGGTTCATGGTGCCGTGCAGGCGGCGCTGTTCGGCATGGGTGAGGATCAGCTCCCGGCGGGCGCGGGTCATGCCCACGTAGCAGAGGCGCCGCTCCTCCTCCAGCCGCCCCGGATCCTCCGCCGAGCGGGCGTGGGGGAAGAGCCCCTCCTCAAGTCCGCAGATGAAGACCAGGGGGAACTCCAGCCCCTTGGCGGAGTGGAGGGTCATCAGTTGCACGCACTCCTCCCAGGGGTCCGCCTGCCCCTCGCCCGCCTCCAGGGCGGCGTGGGCGAGGAAGGCGGAGAGGGGGTCGAGGGCCGCCGCCTCCTCCTCGTCCAGCCCCTCCACCGAGAAGCCGCGGGCGGCGTTGACCAGCTCCCCCAGGTTCTCCACCCGGGTCTGCCCCTTCTCCCCGCGCTCGCGGCCGTAGAACTCCAGCAGGCCGCTGCGGTGGAGCGTCTCCTCCACCTGCTCGTGCAGCTCCAGGCCGTCGCAGTGGCGGGCCAGTTCCTCCACCAGCTCGAGAAATCCCCGCACCGCACTGCCGGCCACCCCCTTGAGGCGGCCGGTGGCGACCGCCCGCCGCGCCGCATCCCACAGGGAACAGCTCTCCTCCCGGGCCACCTCACGGAGAGTGGCGACGGTACGCTCGCCGATCCGCCGTGCCGGCACGTTGACCACCCGCTCGAAGCTCGCATCGTCGTGGCGGGAGGCGACCAGGCGGAGGTAGGCCAGGGCATCCTTGATCTCTGCCCGCTCGAAGAAGCGAAGGCCGCCGTAGACCCGGTAGGGGATCCCCTGGGCGATCAGGTTCTCTTCGAAGAGTCGGGACTGGGCGTTGGAGCGGTAGAGGATCGCCACCTGATCGCGGCGCCCTCCCTCCTCCTCCCACTGGCGGATCCGCTCCACCACGTAGCGCGCCTCGTCGTAGTCGTTGAAGGCGCGGTAGAGGCGGATCGGCGCCCCCTGTTCGCCGGCGGTCCAGAGCTCCTTGCCCATCCTTCCCTGGTTGTTGGCGATCAGGGCGTTGGCGGCGGAGAGGATGGTCTGGGTGGAGCGGTAGTTCTGCTCCAGGCGCACCACCCGGGTGCCGGGGAAGTCCTCGGGAAAGCGCTGGATGTTCTCGATGCGTGCGCCGCGCCAGCCGTAGATGGACTGGTCGTCGTCGCCCACCACGAAGAGCCCGCTGTCGTGGCCCGCTATCAGCCGCAGCCAGCGGTACTGGATGGTGTTGGTGTCCTGGAACTCGTCCACCAGGATGTGGCGGAACCGCTCCCGGTAGTGGGCGAGCACGTGGGGGTGGCCGAGCAGCAGTTCGTAGGCGCGCAGCAGCAGTTCCGCGAAGTCGAGCAGGCCGCCGCGGCGGCAGTGCTGTTCGTAGGTCTCGTAGATGAGCCGCAGCCGATCCTGGAAGGGGTCGCCGCCGATCTCCAGGGTGTCGGGGCGCAGTCCCTCGTCCTTCCAGCCGTTGATCATCCACTGGATCTGGCGGGGCACGAAGCGCGCCTCGTCAAGCTCCAGCTCGCGGATCACCCGCTTGACGATCCGGAGCTGGTCGTCGCTGTCGAGGATCTGGAACTGCTCGGGAAGCCCCGCATCCTGCCAGTGGGCGCGCAGCAGCCGGTGGGAGAGGCCGTGGAAGGTGCCCACCCACATGCCGCCGGCGGGCTGCTCCAGCATCGCCTCGATGCGGCCGCGCATCTCGCCGGCCGCCTTGTTGGTGAAGGTGACCGCCAGCACGCTCCAGGGGGAGTGTCCCTCCACCGCCAGCAGCCAGGCGATGCGGTGCACCAGCACCCGGGTCTTTCCGCTGCCGGCACCGGCCAGGATCAGCAGATGGGGCTCCTCGGCGGTGACGGCGGTGCGCTGCGCCTCGTTGAGGGGGTCGAGTATGCGGGTCACGTCCATGGGGGCGATTGTAGCAGAGCCGGGACGTGCGCAGGGCCCCGGGGAGGGGCGAAAGGGGCGGGATGCCGGCGGGCGGAACCGGCATCCCGAGGCACGGGAGGAGAGGGGGGATCGTCTCTGCCTGGCGGCTTGGGGATGTGGACGGAAAAAGGGGGAAGAGATCCCCGCCTTCGGTATCAGCGCCGGGTGACGCGCAGCACCATGGTGTCGATTCCCTCCCGGGCGAGGGCCTGGCGCACCGCCGCGGCGTCCCCGGGCGTGTCGTAGGGACCGGCCAGCACCCGGTACCACGCCTGGCCATCGAAGCGGACCGGCTCGATGGAGGCGTGCACCCCCAGCAGGGCCAGCTCCGCCTTGCGCGTCTCCGCTTCGGCGCGGTGGCGGAAGGAGCCCGCCTGCACCTTATAGCTGCCGGGGGGCAGCGCCCTCTTCTCCGCCGGCTCGGCTTCGGTGGCGGCTCGGCCGGGGGGCGGAAGCTCCGTCTCCGGGACCATCACCTCCGACTCCTTGAGGACGGTGTAGAAGGAGAAGCGGATCTTCGAAGAGGCGGCATCCGCTCCCTTCTCCGCCGCCGGGTCGGGTTTGTCCGGGGGTTGTCCCGAGGCGGTCTTCGGTGCCTCCGGGCGCGGGGGGGGCGTGGCCCCCTTCAGCCACACCAGTAACGCCACCAGCAGACCGGCGGAGAGGCCCGCCAGCCCCCACGCCCAGCCGGGTGCGCCACCGGAGGCGCCGCGCCGCTTGCGGCCCCGACGGGAAGCGGGCTTGTAGTCCCGGACCATGGGTTACATGGTCTCCGGCGCCGAGACCCCCAGCAGGCCGAGGCCGTTGGCGATCACCTGGCGGGTCGCCTCGATGAGATTGAGGCGGGCATCCCGCAAACCGGCTCCCTCTACCAGGAAGGTGTGGGCGTTGTAGTAGGTGTGGAAGGCATTGGCCAGCTCCCGCAGGTAGTGGGCCACCTGGTGGGGCTCCTCGTTGAGCGCCGCCTCCTCCACTACCTCCGGGTAGCGGGAGAGCATCACCATCAGCTCCTGCTCGTGCCCTTCGTGCAGCAGGTGGAGATGGGCGTTGCCCTCCTGCCGGTCGCGGGGCAGCCCCTTCTCCTCGAGCTGGCGCAGGACGCTGCAGACCCGGGCGTGGGCGTACTGGATGTAGTAGACCGGGTTCTCGTTGGTGCGCGACTTGGCCAGGTCGAGATCGAAGTCCATGTGCTGTTCGCACTTGCGCATCACGTAGAAGAAGCGGGCGGCGTCGTTGCCCACCTCCTCGCGCAGCTCACGGAGGGTGACGAACTCCCCGGAACGGGTGGACATCTGCACCTTCTGGCCGCCGCGGTAGAGGACCGCGAACTGCACCAGCAGAACGTCCAGCCTCGAGGGGTCGTCGCCGAGGGCCCGCAGGGCGGCCTTCACCCGTGGCACGTAACCGTGGTGGTCGGCGCCCCAGACGTCGATCACCCGCTCGAAACCGCGCTCCAGCTTGTCGGCGTGGTAGGCGATGTCCGAGGCGAAGTAGGTCTTCTGGCCGTTCTCGCGGACCACCACCCGATCCTTCTCGTCGCCGAAGTCGGTGGAGCGGAACCAGAGGGCCCCCTCTTTCTCGTAGAGATGGCCCGA
Source organism: Gammaproteobacteria bacterium (assembly GCA_027001815.1). GTDB lineage: Bacteria > Pseudomonadota > Gammaproteobacteria > JALTLT01 > JALTLT01 > JALTLT01. Next base: position 5,305 of record JALTLT010000315.1, read on the forward strand.
CTGGCGCAGCCGCTCGATGGCCCGGTCGACCGCGCCCGACTCCACCAGCGACCGCTCCGAGAACCACTGGTCGTAGCGGACGCCGAACTCCTCCAGATCCCGGCGGATGTTGGCGAGGATGGTGTGGAGGGCGAGATCGAACACCTCCCGGTAGCGGGCCTCTCCCAGCAGCGCCCGGGCACGGGCGATGAGGGCGTCGATGTGGAGTTCCTTGTCGCCTCCGGCCGGCTCGTCGGGCGGCACCCCCTCCATCAGTTCGCCGCCCTCTACCGCCCAGGCGTCGCCGTGGCTGCGGTGGAGGGTGGCGGCGATGTCCCAGACGTAGTCGCCCCGGTAGCCGTTGCTGGGGAAGTCGATCTCCACGCCGGCCAGCTCCAGGTAGCGCAGCCAGACCGAGGTGGCGAGGATGTCCATCTGCCGCCCGGCGTCGTTGACGTAGTACTCGCGGTGAACGCGGAAGCCCACCGCCTCCAGCAGGTCGGCAACGGTGGCTCCGTAGGCGGCGCCGCGGCCGTGGCCCACGTGCAGCGGCCCGGTGGGGTTGGCGGAGACGAACTCCACCTGCACCGGCCGTCCGCCGCCCAGCTCGCTGCGACCGAACCGCTCCCCCTGTTCGAGGACCGAGGCGACCACTCGCTGCCAGGCCACCGGGGTCATGAAGAAGTTGATGAAGCCCGGCCCGGCGATCTCCACCCGCTCCACCTGGTCGGAGTCGGGCAGGGCGGCGACGATCGCCTCGGCCAGCTCTCGCGGCCTGCGGCGCGCCGCCTTGGCCAGGACCATGGCAATGTTGCAGGCGAAGTCGCCGTGGCGGCGATCGCGGGTTCGATCGACCTTCACCGCGGGGAGGTTCTCGATCTCCAGATCGCCCTTCTCGCGCAGGCTCTCGAGGGCCCGGCTGACAAGCTGTTGCAGATGGCTCTTCATGATGGATGGGTGCCCCGAAAAGAGAGAGGCGGGGCCGGGCGCCCCGCCGGGTGATTCCGTGAACCGGTTATTCTACCGGATCCGGGGCCGATTTCCCTATCGTTGTCGGCTCTGCCGGCGGGCTCCCGCGTCCCGGCGGGGGGCCGGTCTCACCAGGGGGAGGTGTCGATCGCCGGATGGCCGGGAGGTGGGCTCAGTCGTCGCTCCACACCAGGTTGCCGCAGGGGGTGAGGTCGTAGCCTCCCAGGAGTCCGGCCAGGTGACGGGTCTGGCCGTCGTGGAGGGTGGTCAGGAGTTGCTGGAAGAGACGGCGGAAGTAGATGCCGCGGGGGAGGGCCAGGTCGAATGCCTCCCAGCCCAGGGGGACGAAGTCGAGGCCGAACTCGGTGGCGGCGGCGCGGATGCCGGGGGCCAGGTCACCGCGTCCCATGGCGATGAAGGCGGCCGCATCCCGTTCCGAGTGGGCCACCGGGGTGTTCTCCTCCTGGCGGAGGGGGATGCCGGTCCGTTCCAGACGATCGAGCAGGAAGCGCTGGGCGCCGGCCCCCGCCTGGCGCATCACCCAGCGCAGGCGGCCGTCGGCACAGCTCTCCAGCAGGCTCTCCGGGGAAGAGTCGCTCATGCCGAGGCGCGGCGAGAGGAGAATCCCCTGTTCGCGACGGAAGGCGCGCACCAGCACCCATTCGTGGTGACGGGAGTACTGGCGAAGGAGGGCCGCGTGACGCAGGTGTGCCTCCTCTTCCGTCCCCCAGTGGATGGCGCAGAGATCGATGCGGTTGGCCTGCAGCAGCTCGAGCCCGAGGCGGGTGCCGTTGGCGCTGTAGCTCACCAGGGCGTGGGCGCGGGTCTGCCGGGCCAGCGCCAGCACCGCCCGGTAGAGGAGGGGGTCGTCGCTGCCGGAGATGAGCAGCCGGTCGGTGAGGATGCCGCCGTGCGCCGAGTCGAGCAGCCAGCGGTCGATGAGCTCCCGGGGAAAGAGCCACTTGCCGGTCACCTTGGTGCCGGGGATCTTCCCCTCCTTGAGGAGGGCGTAGATCTTCTTCTCGTTGAGCTGCAGGTAGGCGGCTACCTCCCGCACGCTCATGAACGGAGAGGCCGTCTCCCGTTCCCCCAGCACCGCCGCCATCTCAGCACCTCCCCGCCGCGGTCCGGAGCCGTTCTCCCACGCGGCGTGGCGGGGGGGCGTCGAAGTCGAGCCGGTCGGCGCCGTGATAGACCAGGAAGTGGCGCCCCCTGGCGCGGGCGATGAGGGTGACACCCACCCGGCGGGCGATCTCCAGCCCCATCAGGGTGAGGCCCGAGCGGGAGAGCAGGAGGGGCACCCCCATCTGCGCCACCTTGATCACCATCTCCGAGGTGAGCCGGCCGGTGGTGTAGAAGATCTTGTCCCCCCCCTCCATCCCCTCCAGCCACATGAGCCCGGCGATGGTATCCACCGCGTTGTGGCGTCCCACATCCTCGACGAAGTGGAGGATCCGGTCGTCCCGGCAGAGGGCGCAGCCGTGCACCGCGCCGGCCCGCCGATAGATCTCGTTGTGGGAGCCAAGTGCCTCCAGCAGGGCGTAGATGCGCGACTGGGAGAAACGCGCCGCCGGCAGCCGGATCCGTTCCACCTCCTCCATGAGGTCGCCGAACACCGTCCCCTGGCCGCAGCCGGTGGTCACCGTCTTGTGCGCCAGTCTTCGCTCCAGTCCCGCGATTCCCTGCCGGGTGGTGACCGCCACCGACTCCGTTTCCCAGTCCACCTGGATGGCGGCGATACCGCCGGGCTCCTCCACCAGCCGCTGGTTGCGCAGCCAGCCCAGCACCAGCAGCTCCGGCTGGCTGCCGAGGGTCATGAGGGTCACCACCTCCCGCTTGTCCACGTAGAGGGTGAGGGGGCGCTCGGCGGCGATCGGAGTGATCCGGCTCGCTCCGTGTTCGTCCACCGCGGTGACCGGTTCGCTGGCGGCCAGCCCGGCGTCGCTCATGAGGATGCCGTGGCGCTCCATCTCAGCCTCCCGTGGAGTTCATGTGGCGGGCCACCACAGGTACGCCCCGCAGCTCGAACCGGTGGCCCTGGGGTTTGAGTGCCATGGCGTCGACGATCGCCTCCTTCAGGGGGGTATCGTCGATCGGGTGGGCGCGGATCACCTGGCGCAGGTCCACGGAGTGTTCGTGGCCGAGGCAGAGCAACAGCCGGCCGGTGGCGGTGAGACGCACCCGGTTGCACTGGTCGCAGAAGTTGTGGCTGTGGGGCGAGATGAATCCGATCCGTCCCTCGAACCCGGCGACCCGGAAGTAGCGGGCCGGCCCGCCGCTGCGCTCGGTGGTGGGCAGCAGGGTGAATGCCCGGGAGAGATCGGCGGCGATGGCGTCGGAGGGGTAGTGGGCCTCGGCCCGGTCGTGTTCGTGGATCGAGCCCAGCGGCATCTCCTCGATGAAGGCGATATCCATCTCTCTCTCCAGCGCGAAGCGGGCCAGGGAGACCACCTCATCGTGGTTGCGGTTGCGCAGGATGACGCTGTTGATCTTGATCCGCCGAAAGCCGGCCCGGCGGGCCGCCTCGATGCCCGCCAGGACCCGCTCCAGACGGCCGTTGCGGGTCAGTGCCCGGAATCGCTCCGGGCGCAGGGAGTCGAGACTGATATTGATGCGCTGCACGCCCGCCGACCGCAGTTGCGGCGCCAGGCGGTGGAGCTGGGTGGCGTTGGTGGTCAGGGTCAGCTCCCGCAGACCGGGCAGGGCTGACAGCTCCGAGAGCAGCGAGACGACGTTGCGCCGCACCAGCGGCTCACCGCCGGTGACGCGGATCCTCTCCACCCCCAGTTCCACGAAGCAGCGGGCGATGCAGGCGATCTCCTCCAGGGTGAGGAGCCGGGCGCGGGGGACGAAACGGGTCTCTTCGCTCATGCAGTAGACGCAGCGCAGGTCGCAGCGGTCGGTGACGGAGATACGCAGGTAGCTGACCCGGCGGCCGAAACGGTCGGTGAGCGGGGCGGGAGTGGAATGCATCGATCTCCTCCGGCAGGATGGCGTCGCCCCGGTCACGCAAGATCCGGACCACACTTCTTGCCGGATGATCCTGTCGGTCGGATGGAGTTTGTATCACAGTTGGGTTCCGATGCGTTCTGCAGGGACCCCGGGAGGCTCCACCGTCGGGTCGAGGTTCGACCGACGGCAACCGGCTGGGACTTTCTGTCCCATCCGCTTTCGCTCCGGCGCGACATTTTGCACCGCCTTCCCCCTTGTCGCCTTTCCGGACAATTTTCGCCGATCGCCATCGGGCGCCGCCTGCCGCCGCGGTGTCCGGGGTGGTGGGAGTCAGGCACGCTTCTTGTAGAAGGCCCCGGAACGATGCTGATCCACCACCGGACCGGCGCCAGGTGGCGCGTCCGCCAACGGAGGAGGTCAATCCGATCATGTTCAGAGCCCTATCCATCGACCCCGGCAGGTGTACCGGGTGTCTGCAGTGCGAGCTGGCCTGTTCGTACGAGCACACTGGCGTCTTCAATCCCTCCCGCTCGGTGATCCGGGTCTTCAACTTCCACGACGAGGGGCGCTTCGTCCCCTACACCTGCACCCAGTGCAGCGAGGCGTGGTGCATGCGGGCCTGTCCGGTGGACGCCATCACCGCCGACGCCGCCACCGGTGCCAGGGTGGTGAGCGAAGAGAGCTGCGTCGGTTGCAAGGTGTGCACCATCGCCTGCCCCTTCGGTACCGTCAACTACGTGCAGGCGACCGGCAAGGTGGCCAAGTGTGATCTGTGCGCCGGCGACCCCGCCTGCGTGCGTGCCTGCCCCACGGAGGCGATCACCTGGGTGGACGCCGACCTGGCCGTCTACGACAAGATGCGGCAGTGGGCCGCGAAGACGGACGCCGGCGCGTCCGCCTCTGCCTGAGGAGGGTTGGTCATGGGTTGGACCGGAAAGATTCTGCGCGTCGATCTCACCGCGGGCACCGTCACGCCGGAGCCCCTCAACCGTGAGTGGGCCGACCTCTATCTCGGCCAGCGGGGGCTGGCCACCAAGTACCTGGTGGAGGAGGTGGATCCCCGCTGCGATCCCCTCTCGCCGGAGAACAAGATGATCTTCACCACCGGCCCCCTGACCGGGACCATGGCCTCCACCGGCGGCCGCTACTCGGTGGTCACCAAGGGGCCCCTCACCGGCTGCGTCGCCTGCTCCAACTCCGGCGGCTTCCTCGGTCAGGAGCTGAAGAACGCCGGCTGGGACATGATCATCTTCGAGGGCAGGGCGCCGAGCCCCGTCTATCTCCACATCGAGGACGACCGGGTCCGACTGCTGCCGGCCGACGAGATCAGGGGCGCCTCGGTATGGCACGCCGACCAGTGGCTCCACCGCCGTCACCAGGACCCCCTGCTGCGCATCGCCGCGGTGGGGCGCTCGGCCGAGAGCGGCTGTCTCTACGCGGCGATCATCAACGACCTGCACCGGGCGGCCGGTCGATCCGGGGTGGGCACCGTGATGGCCTCCAAGAACCTCAAGGCGGTGGCGGTGCGCGGAACCCTGGGGGTGGGCAACATCGAGGATCCGGACCGCTTCATGGAGGCAGTGGCGGCGGGCAAACGGGTTCTGGCCGAGAACGCGGTCACCGGCCAGGGGCTGCCTACCTACGGTACCCAGGTGCTGATGAACGTGATCAACGAGATCGGCGCCCTGCCGACCCGCAACGCCCGCGAGGTGCAGTTCGAGGGGGCCAACGACATCTCCGGCGAGGCGATGCACGAACCGCGCCCCAGTGACGGCAAGCCCAATCTCACCACCAACGCCGGCTGTTTCGCCTGCACCATCGCCTGCGGCCGTATCTCCACCGTCGATCGCGGCCACTTCTCGGTGCAGAACAAGCCCGAGTACTGGGGCAGCTCCGGTGGGCTGGAGTACGAGGCGGCCTGGTCCCTGGGCGCCGACACCGGGGTCGACGATCTGGACGCCCTCACCTATGCCAACTTCATCTGCAACCAGGACGGCTTCGACCCCATCAGCTTCGGCGCAACCGTCGCCGCCGCCATGGAGCTCTACGGCATGGGGGTGCTGACCGCGGAGCAGACCGGCGTGCCCTTCGAGTTCGGTTCCGCCGAGGCGCTGGTCAAGGCCGCCGAGTGGGTGGCGAAGGGCGAGGGCTTCGGCCGGGAGCTGGCCCTCGGCTCGAAGCGCCTCTGCGAGAAGTACGGCCACCCCGAACTCTCCATGACAGTGAAGGGGCAGGAGTTCCCCGCCTACGACCCGCGCGGCATCCAGGGCATGGGTCTCACCTACGCCACCTCCAACCGGGGCGCCTGCCATCTGCGCTCCTACACCGTCGCCTCGGAGGTGCTGGGCATCCCGGAGAAGACCGATCCGCTGACCATCGAGGGCAAGCCGGCACTGGTCAAGGCGTTCCAGGACGCCACCGCGGCGGTCGACTCCTCCGGCCTCTGCATCTTCACCACCTTCGCCTGGAGCCTGGAGGATATCGCCCCCCAGATCGACGCCGCCTGCGAGGGCGACTGGTCGGTGGAGAAGCTGCTGGAGGTGGGGGAGCGGATCTGGAACATGGAGCGCGCCTTCAACCTGGCCGCCGGCATCACCGGCGCTGACGACACCCTGCCGAAGCGGCTCCGCACCGAACCGGCGGCCACCGGCCCGGCGTCGGGCAAGGTGGCGGAGGTGGAGGCGATGATGCCGGAGTACTATCGCCTGCGCGGCTGGGACGAGAAGGGGGTGCCCACCGGCGAGACCCTCTCCCGTCTCGGTCTGTCGTGAGGTGGCGGGCGTGACCCGTCACCTGGTGGTGGGTGCGGGCCCCGCGGGCGTCACCGCCTGCGAGACCCTGCGCCGTCTCGACCCCCATGCCTCCATCACCCTTCTGGCGGGAGAGTCCGGCGACCCCTACGCCCGCATGGCGATCCCCTACCTGCTCACCGGTGCGGTCGACGAGCAGGGGACCCGCCTGCGGCGCGAGGCCGATTTCTATGAGCGGCAGGGGATCGAGCTGCGCCACGACCGGCTGGTGGCGGTCGATCCGGCGGTCGGCACGGCCCGCCTGGAGGTGGGCGGCACGCTCCCCTTCGACCGCCTGTTGCTGGCCACCGGGGCGACGCCCCTGAAACCGCCGGTGCCGGGTATCGACCTGCCGGGGGTGGAGAGCTGCTGGAGCCTGGAGGATGCCCGGGCGATCGCCGGGCGGGCGGTCGACGGCAGCCGGGTGGTGCTGATCGGTGCCGGATTCATCGGCTGCATCATCCTCGAGTCGCTGGTCCGGTGCGGTGTACGGCTCACGGTGGTGGAGCGGGGGGCGCGGATGGTGCCGCGGATGCTCGATGAGAGCGCCGGTGGTCTGCTGC
>JALTLT010000316.1 GCA_027001815.1 Gammaproteobacteria bacterium
GTTTTTTGATACGATAAGCATCCAGAAATTCGTGCCGATTACGGCCGTTCCGGCCTCGTATACAGTCGCGTGAGAACAGCTTCCGACGATCTCTACTGGATGGGCCAGGCCCTGCGCCTGGCGCGACGGGCAGCCGCCGCGGGCGAGGTGCCGGTTGGCGCAGTGGTGGTTCGGGACGATCGGTTGGTGGGTCAGGGGGCGAACCGGCCCATCGGCGACTGTGATCCCACTGCCCACGCAGAGATCGTCGCCCTGCGTGATGCTGCCCGTACTCTGCGCAATTACCGTCTTCCCGGCACGACTCTCTATGTCACCCTCGAACCCTGCCCCATGTGTGCCGGGGCAATGGTGCATGCGCGGGTGGAGCGGCTGGTGTGGGCCGCTCCGGACCTGCGGGCCGGAGCGGTGGAGAGCACCATGCGGCTCTTCGGGGCGCCGGGCCTCAACCATCGGGTGAGGGCGGAGAGAGGGCCCCTGGGAGAAGAGGCGGGGGCGTTGTTGCGGGGATTCTTTCAGGCCCGCCGTTGAAGGCGGAGCAGCCCCGCGAATCAGAGCACGGGTGAGGCGGCGCTGGCCACGCTGGTGAGTCGGTTCGACTCCAGTTGGGCGGTGGTACGACTCTCGATGGCCGCCATCCGCTCCTCACGCCGCAGAAGCTGGTAGTAACGACGAATGTTGCGTACGTAGGCGAGCGCCTCCCGGCCGCGGGCGTATCCGTGGCGGGTCTGGCTGTACCACCGTTTCTCGTGGAGCAGGGGCAGACTCTTCTCCACATCCACCCACTTGTCCGGGTCCTCCCCCCGTTTCTGGGTGAGAATGCGGGCGTCCTCCAGGTGTCCGAAACCGATGTTGTAGGCCGCAAGCGCCATCCAGGTGCGATCGGGTTCCGGGATGCGGCTCGGGATCTTGCGCTTCACCATGTTGAAGTAGGCGGCTCCACCGAGGATGCTGTCCACCGGATCGAGGCGGTTCTGTACGCCTACATGGCGGGCGGTGGCGCGGGTGAGCATCATGATGCCGCGTACGCCGGTGGGTGAGCGGGCATGGCTGTTCCAGTGCGACTCCTGATAGCCGATGGCAGCCAGCAGCCTCCAGTCCACTCCAGACAGGGTAGCGGCCTCCTCGAAGAGATGGCGGTACCGGGGCAGGCGGGTGGCGGCATGGCGCAGGAAACGCCGGGTATCCACGTAGTCGAAACTCTCTGCCGAGCCGAAATGGCGATCCAGGAGCTGGGCCAGTTCTCCCTCTCGCTCGAGACGTCCGAAGAAGGCGCGGGCGGCGTCCTGCAGGCTGTCGTCGGTTCCCGCCCGGAAGGCCCAGGCGACCGGGTGGGGGCCGGAGAGTTCGAAGGCGACGCGCAGCTCCGGATAGAGCAGACGTGCCAGGGATAATTCACTGGAATCGACCACTGCATGGTCGATGAGTTGCTGCCAGACCAGATAGAGCAGCTCCTCGCTCTCCAGATCGCGGCTCGCCTCCCATTTCAGGTCGGGTACCTGCTCGGCGAGCATCGCCACCTCGTGCTCCTGCGGCGTGCCGGCCACCACCTCCACGAGCGCGCCGGCGAGGGCCTCCGGTTTGCGGGGGCGCCGTGTTCCGGCCCGGTAGACCAGTTGTGAGGTGACCCGATTATAGGTGGGTCCCCAGGAGATGTCGTTTCCTCCGTCTCCAGCGGCGGCGCGAAGTCCGGCCGCCGCCAGGTCGGCCTTGCCTCGCCGCAGCATCTCCAGCAGTTCGTGCCGATCTGCGGCGACCACCATCTTCAGGTGCACACCCAGATAGTCGGCGAAGCGGCTCGCCAGTTCGTACTCGAGGCCCTGCGGCCCGTCCGGACCTTCGTAGTAGGTGGTGAAGCCGTTGCGGGTCACCACCACCAGCTCACCTTGCTCGACGATCCCCTGCAGGCGGGTTCCTGCGGCGTCTCCGCAACTGTTCGCCACCAGCAGAAAAAGGAAGAGGAACAGGAACTGCACTCTGGACGACCCCCTGGGTCCGGACCCGTTACCGCCTATAGCGGACGTTGTTCGGCAAAGTTGAGTCATGTTCGAGTGGTTCCCGTGGTTCTCTTCCGGTCGCGTTTCGCGGGCTGTGTTGCCGCCCTCCGTGCGTTGGCTGTCCGTGACATCAGGATTGGGGCCGCCGGCGATTTCCTTCCGACAACCCGCCAATCTCTCCGCCATTGGCGGCACTGCTCCATTTTTCCCCTTTGCCAGCGGGGATTCGGTGCCTGAATGGCCCGTGGGGAAGGCAATATTCCCCTTTTCCCCATGCGCTGGAGGGGCGGATGGCGCCAGCGCCGCTCCCTGACAGGCGATCGAAAAGGCGGTTTTCCAACCGGCTGCCAGGGCCGCTGGCGTTTGCAGGATGCCCTCAGCGGTCGCAAAAGTGACACATTCCCCAGATGGTGAGGATGGAGACGGCGATCCCGGCCAGTGTCAGGGCGTCCAGGACAATGGACTGGAACAGAAACATGGTCATGTCCTCATGTGGCGAGAGTATAACACCATTTAAGAATATTAGATATCACTGATACATAAAGTTTTCAAGGAGCGGTTTCCGATTTTGCGACGGAGTGGGGAAAGCGCTCTCTCTTCTCCCCCTGGCGCGGCCCCGGAGAGCCTCTCCCTGCCCCGCGCGCCGTTCCCGATCCACCCCCGCCGGGCAGAGGGAAGGGGCGCCGTATCGCTATCAAGTTCCCATCCGGGGTGCCGATACCCCCGAATAACGGTGTACAGGCGAGGATCGAAAACGATGACGGACGAGGCGGCTTCGGAAGTGGTGGAAGGGGCGCCGGACGACGCCCCGGCGCTGGTTCTGGAAGGAGCGTGTGGCGTCGAGGAAGTGGCTTCCCTCCATCAGTGGCTCTCGGGAGCCCTCGAGGCGCACCGCCCGCTGACCATCGATGGAGAGGCTGTCGAGCAGGTGGACGGGGCGGTGCTCCAGCTCCTGGCGGCCTTTTCCCTTGCAGCGGAGAAACAGGGATTGGAGTGGCGGTGGCGCTCCCCGCCGCAAGGGGTTCTTGCCGAGGGCCTCCGGCTTCTCGGCCTGGAGGGGATCGTGGGGGCGGGCGCATCCTGAGTTCAGGTAGTGGATGATCCGCCAGGCGGATCCCGGGCGGTGTCGATGACAGGGGAGTGGCAGACGACCTCTCCTGGCGGGATGTCGAACGAGCCCATTCCCCGGCATTTTCGACCCGGGAACGGGAAAACGCGGTGCTGGATTCATGAAGAGACGGAGAACAGAGAGATGGCGAGCATTCTGGCTGTAGACGATTCCGCATCCATGCGGCAGATGGTGGTCTTCACGCTTCGCGGGGCGGGCTACGACGTGACCGAGGCGGCGGATGGCGAGCAGGCACTCAACCTGGCCAAGAGCCGCAAGTTCAATCTGGTGTTGACGGACATCAACATGCCGAAGATGGACGGGATCGAACTGACCCGGCGGTTACGGGCGCTGCCCGCCTACAAGTTCGTGCCGATCATCACCCTCACGACCGAATCGGCGACCGACAAGAAGATGGAAGGAAAGGCTGCCGGCGCCACCGGCTGGATCGTCAAGCCCTTCAATCCCAACCAGTTGATCGCCACCATCAAGAAGGTCATCGGATAGGGGCCCCGCCATGGACGACATGATGTCGCAATTCCTCGAGGTCTTCTTCGAGGAGAGTTTCGAGGGACTGGATGTGATGGAGACGGCGCTGCTGGAACTCGATTCCGGAGATGCCGATCTCGAAACCATCAATACCATCTTCCGGGCGGCCCATTCCATCAAGGGGGGCAGCGCCACCTTTGGTCTGGGGGAGGTCTCCGAGTTCACCCATCTGGTTGAGACGCTGCTCGACGAGATGCGGGATGGCTCCAGGCCGGTGACGGCGGAAGCGGTCAACCTCCTGCTGCAGTCGGTGGACTGCCTGCGGGAGATGCTCAACGCCTCCCGGGACGGTGGCGAGCCGGACCGGCAGCGGATCGAGCAGCTCGGTCGCGAGCTGCACATGCTCAGGGATGGAGATGGAGGCGATGGGGCGGGGATCCCCCGGGAAGAGGGCGAGACGACCGCTGGTGAAGGCGAGGGCTGCGGCTGGCGCATCCAGTTCCGTCCCCATGCCAATCTCTTCCAGACCGGAAACGACCCGGTGCGCATCCTTCGGGAGCTGGCCGATCTGGGTGAGATGGAGGTGACCGCGGACCTCTCGGCGCTTCCCGAGTTCGCCTTGATGGACCCGGAGAGCAGCTACTGCGCCTGGCAGATCACCCTGCGTGGTCCCGCCTCCCGTGAACAGATCGGTGAGATCTTCGCCTGGGTCGAAGACGACTGTGACCTCGGGATCGAACCCCTGGCTGCCGAAGTCGACGAACCTGAGGCGGCGGGCGTGGATCAGGAGGGGGTGGAGGCGGAGAAATCGCCTCCTGCCATCGAATCCCCGACGGACACGGAGCCGGCCGGTTCCGGCACGACGCCGGCCGCGAAGCCGGCCACGAGGCGGGCCCGCGCAGGAGGCGAGGCGAGTTCCATCCGCGTGGGGATCGACAAGGTGGACGACATCATCAACCTGGTGGGGGAACTGGTGATCACCCAGTCGATGCTCGGCCAGGTGGGCGATCGGCTCGAGGAGGGTGAGGAGGCGGATTCCCTGCTGGAGAAGCTGTTCGCTGGTCTTGCCCAACTGGAACGAAATACCCGTGAGCTGCAGGAGAGCGTGATGAGGATCCGCATGCTCCCCATCAGTTTCGTCTTCAACCGCTTCCCGCGGATGGTCCACGACCTCTCCAACAAGCTGGGCAAGCAGGTGGAGCTGATCCTCTCCGGTGACAAGACCGAACTGGACAAGACGGTGATGGAGAAGATCGGCGACCCGCTGGTCCACCTGGTGCGGAATGCCATCGACCACGGCATCGAGATGCCGGAGGAGCGGGAGCGGGCCGGCAAGTCCCCGGTGGGAAGGGTGGAGCTCAATGCCTACCACAAGGGGGGCAACATCATCATCGAGATTTCCGACGACGGCAAGGGGCTGGATGCCGGCAAGCTGCTGGCCAAGGCGTGGGAGAAGGGGCTTCTCCCGGAAGGGGAGACCCTGCCCGACGAGAAGGCCTATGAACTCATCTTTCACCCGGGTTTCTCCACCGCGGAAGAGGTCAGTGATGTCTCCGGCCGTGGTGTCGGCATGGACGTGGTGCGCAAGAACATCAACAGCCTGGGTGGCGCGGTGGAGATCGAGTCGCAGCCTGGCAAGGGCACCCGTCTCACCATCCGCCTCCCCCTGACCCTCTCCATCCTCGACGGCCAACTGGTCCGGGTCGGTGAGCAGACCTATGTGCTGCCTCTTACCGCGATCATCGAATCTCTGGAGATCGACCGACGCAACGTCAAGGCGATTTCCGGCCAGATGGAACTCTACCGTCTGCGGGACGAGTTCATTCCCATCATCCGCCTCTACGAGCTGTTCGGCATCGAGCCCGACAACACCCGTCTGGACGAGGGGTTGCTGGTGATCGTGGAGGGCGATGGCCAGCATCTGGGGCTTCTGGTGGACGACCTGATGGCCCAGCAGCAGGTGGTGATCAAGAGTCTCGAGGTCAATTTCAAGAAAGTGGAGGGCTTCTCGGGTGCCACCATTCTCGGTGATGGCACGGTGGCCCTGATCCTCGATATCTCCGGTCTGATCAAGCTGGCCCGCGCGCGGGCGGCGAGCATGCCGGGCGAAGCGGCCTGAGGAAGCACGAGATGAATGCACCGCAACCGATCCATCACGACATGCTCCTCGAATTCACCGGTGGGGAGGACGATGGGGCGCGAGAACAGTATCTCTCCTTCCTGCTCGGGGACGAGGAGTATGCGGTCGACATCCTCAAGGTGCAGGAGATCAAGGGGTGGAGTGGCGTGACGCCGATCCCCAACTGCGCCGACTATGTCAAGGGGGTCATCAACCTGCGTGGAACCATCGTGCCGGTGGTGGACCTGAGACTCCGTTTCGGTCTCCCCGCCTCTGAATACGGTCCTCTCACCGTGGTCATCGTGCTCCGCATCGTTGGTGGCGGTCGGGAGCGGATCATGGGGGTGGTCGTGGATGCGGTGGCCGATGTCCACAATCTTCCGGTGGAGGAACTCAAGCCGCCACCGACCTTCGGTGCGAGCGTCGACACCGAGTATCTGCGTGGCCTGGCCACGGTCGAGGAGCGCATGCTCATTCTTCTGGACATCGATCGGCTGCTCTCCAGCGGTGAGCTGGCGGTCGGTGACGAAGGGGGGGGTTGAGGGGTGTGCGCGTGATTGCGGTGATGAACCAGAAAGGAGGGGTGGGCAAGACCACGACTGCCCTCAACCTGGCCCATGCCCTGGCCCTGGAGGGGCGCCGGGTACTGGCCATCGATCTCGACCCCCAGGGAAATCTCACCGCCAGCTTCGGCATCACCGGCCACCAGATCCATGGCGTGGATCGGGTGCTCCTGGAAGGTCGGGCGTTGGCGGAGATGGCGTTCCCGGTCCGTGAGGGTGTCCATCTGATACCCGCCGGACAGTGGCTGGACCGTTTCGAGCAGGAGCGAAGCGGCGCACAGCAGGCCTGGCGCCTTCGCCGTGCCCTGGAGGAGCTGGAAGGCTACGACTATGTGATGGTCGACTGTCCGCCCGCGGCGGGGATGTTGACCATGAATGCGCTGCTGGCCGTGGAAGAGCTGATGATCCCCGTCGCCAGCGACTATCTGTCGCTGCAGGGGCTGGCACGACTGCTGAGAATTCTGCGGCAGGTGGAGAAGCGGTTGCAGCACGAGACCCGGAAATGGTTCGTGCTGACCCGTTTCCAGAAACGGCGGCGCCTGGCGCGGGAGGTGCGGGAGAAGCTGGAGAGCTACTTTCCGGGACAGGTCTTCTCCACTCCCGTCCGCGAGCTGGTGGCGCTGGCCGAGAGCCCCGGATTCGGTCAGTCCATATTCGACTACCAGTTCCGTGGCGCAGGGGCAGACGACTACCGCGGATTGGCGAGAGAACTGATGGAGGGCAGGGCGGCATGAGCGGCGGCGGCCGGAAGCGGTTCGGGCGGCGAGGTGGTGAGCCGGCGGGAAGCGGCGTGGAGCGTCCCCTCTATCGGTTGTGGCTGGAACACTTTCTGTCCGGTCTGAGCTGGCTCGGATAGAACAAGGAAATCAGGAGAGACGAGGCGATGGCGAAGAGTGGAGCGAGCAAGATGGGACACGACCCTCTGGCGTGGATGCTGGAAGGGGAGGGCGATGTCGAGGAGGCCGGCGAGCCGCCAGCGACGAAGAAGAGGTCCTCTGCGACCCCCGCCAGGGGGCGCAGCCGACGGACCGGAAAGAAGAGCCCTGCGAAGTCGACGCGAGGCAGGAAAGGGCTCGCCGTAGAGGTGCTGGAGAGCAGTTTCGAACTCCTCGCCCCGCGTGCGGAGGAGCTGGTGGCTCGTTTCTACGAGGAACTCTTCGCTCGACATCCGGAGGTGCTTCCCCTCTTCGAGGGGGTCGAGATGGACGACCAGAAGCAGAAACTGCTGGCGGCCCTGAAGCTGGTGGTCTCCAGCCTGCGCAGACCGGCCCAGATGAACCGCGCCCTGCAGGAGATGGGGCGTCGCCATCAGGCCTACGGGGTGGAGGCCGAACACTATCCCATGGTTGCCTCGACCCTGCTCGATGTGATGGCCGAACTCGCCGGAGAGGCGTGGACGGAGGAAGTGTCCTCCGCCTGGGAGGAGGCGCTGAGCGGTGTGGCGAATGCCATGCTGGGTGCATACGAGACGGAAGTGAGACAGGAGGAGAGGGCAATGGCCACAAGGGCGAGTGCCGCGAGAAAGAAGAGCATGCCGATGGGTGCCGGGATCGTCGACGACTTCGAGGTGTTGAAGGAGATCCTCGAACATTCACCGGTCAACGTCATGATCGCCGACAGCGAGGAGAACATCGTCTTCGTCAACCGCAGGGCGAGGGAGACCCTCTACGGTCTGGAGGACGAACTGGCCAAGTACCTGCCGGGATTCCGTGCCGAGCAGGTGCTCGGCGGGAGCATCCACCGCTATCACAAGGATCCGGACGCCATCAAGCGCATCCTCCACCGCCTGCAGCCGGGCGAGGTACGGGAAGGCGAGATCACTCCCGGCCCCTTCGTGTTCGCCCATGAGACCCGGGTGCTGGCCGATCGCAACGGCAACCGCCTCGGCTACGTGGTGCAGTGGCACGACGTGACCGAGGAGCGCATCAAGGCGGACCAGGCGGAGCGGCTGCAGCGGGCCATTGAAGGGGCGATGACGGCGATGATGATGATCGACCGCGATCTCAACATCACTTATGTCAACGAGGCGACCCGAAGATTGCTGCAGGAGCACGAGGAGGTGTTCCGTTCCCTCTATCCCGGTTTCTCGGTGGACAAGGTGGTGGGATCGAACATCGACATGTTTCACAAGAACCCCGCCTACCAGCGACAGTTGCTGGCCGACCCCTCCAATCTTCCCTACTCGTCGGACATCCAGGTGGGCCCTCTCACCTTCCGCATCAATGTCTCCGCCATGTACGATCGCAAGGGCGAGTACATCGGCAACACCATGGAGTGGGCGGATGTCACCGAGATGCGGCGCAAGGAACGCGAGGTGGAACGCCTCAAGGCGGCGATCGACGGCGCCGGCACCTGCCTCATGCTGTGTGACGACAAGCTGAATATCACCTACGCCAACCCGGCGGTGGTCGAACTCCTCGATTCGCGGAGGGAGCAGCTCCAGCGCATCTGGCCCGGTTTTGACCCCCGCCAGATGGTGGGCCAGAACATCGACCAGTTCCACAAGAACCCGGGTCACCAGCGGGCCCTGCTCACCGATCCCTCGCGCCTTCCCTTCAAGGGGGAGATCCAGGTCGGTGATCTGGAGTTCGAGCTGAACGTCACGATGGTCACCGATTCGGGTGGCACCTATCTCGGCAACATGATCGAGTGGCGCGACGTCACCGAACAGAAGGATGCCGAACGGCAGATCGAGGGTCTGATCCGGGATGCGGTCAACGGCAATCTCGAGAGTCGTCTCGACGTGGACTCCTACGAGGGCTTCATCCGCAGTTTCGGCGAGGGGATCAATCAGCTTCTGGACGCCATCAGCCGTCCCATCGGAGATACGACCCGGGCGCTGAGCAGGCTCGCGGAAGGCGATCTCTCCACCCGCATGGACGGTGACTACCACGGGGCCTTCGGTGCTCTGCGTGACGCCATCAACGAGACCATGGTCCATCTCCGCAAGACGGTTGGCAAGATTCGTGACGCCTCCGGGGAGATCGCCTCGGCGGCAAGCGAGATCGCCCAGGGGAATCAGGACCTCAGCTCCCGTACCGAGTCCCAGGCCTCCTCGCTGGAGGAGACCGCCTCGAGCATGGAGCAGCTCACCTCCACCGTCCGGCAGAATGCCGACAATGCGGCACAGGCGAACCAGCTTGCAGCCAGCGCCCGCGACCAGGCGGAGGCAGGCGGAAAGGTGGTCGGTCACGCCATCGAGGCGATGGGAGAGATCAATTCGGCGAGCAAGAAGATCTCCGACATCATCGGCGTCATCGACGAAATTGCCTTCCAGACCAATCTGCTCGCCCTCAACGCCGCCGTGGAAGCGGCCCGTGCCGGCGAGCAGGGACGGGGCTTCGCGGTGGTCGCCACCGAAGTGCGCAACCTGGCCCAGCGCTCCGCCGCGGCGGCCAAGGAGATCAAGGCCCTCATCAAGGACTCGGTGGAGAAGGTGGAGGAGGGCTCCCGACTGGTGGATCAGTCCGGCCGCTCGCTGGAGCAGATCGTCAATTCGGTGAAGAAGGTGAGCGACATCATCGCCGAGATCGCCGCTGCCAGCCAGGAGCAGTCTTCGGGGATCGACCAGGTCAACCAGGCCGTGACCCAGATGGACGAGATGACACAGCAGAATGCGGCACTGGTGGAAGAGGCGGCCGCCGCTGCGGAGTCGCTCGACGATCAGGCACGCGAACTCAAGCGGCTGATCGGCTTCTTCTCCCTCGGAGACTCGGTGGGGGGAGCCGGCGAGCAGCCTCCCGCCGCAGTCGAGCCCGCGGCCGCCCCCCGGGCGACCCGTCCCGGACCCGCGCGGTCCCGCCGCACGCGTCCGGTTGCCCCACCGCCGGCTCCGGCCGCCGAGGAGGTCGATGACGAATGGGAGGAGTTCTGAGGGATGGGGGCCGTCGCCGCCCTCGCCCCCCCCTCCCGCCGGCGTGAGTTCCTCTTCACCGAGGAGGACTTTCAGACCATTCGCGGGATGGTGCGAGAGCATACCGGTATCGCCCTCTCCGAGGCCAAGCGCGATCTGGTCTACAGTCGGCTGGCGCGCCGTATTCGCGCTCGCGGCCTGACCAGTTTCGCCGAGTATCTGGAGATCCTGCGCGACGAGGGGGAGGAGGAGTTCGAACAGTTCACCAACGCCATCACCACCAATCTCACCTCCTTTTTCCGCGAGGCGCACCACTTCGACTTTCTGGCGGAAGAGTTGCTGCCTTCGTTGATGGAGAGGAAGCGGGAGCGGGTGATCCGCATCTGGTCGGCCGGTTGCTCCACCGGTGAGGAGCCCTATTCCATTGCCATGACCGCCGCCGAGGTGGTACCCCCCGAGTGGGACGTACGGATCCTTGCCACCGATATCGACTCCAGCGTTCTGGAACGGGCGGCCCGTGGCGTCTATGCCCTGGACAGGGTCGAGTCCCTGCCGCTCGAGCGCAAGAAGCGGTGGTTCCTGCGAGGGCGGGGCAGCAACCAGGGAATGGTACGGGTGGCCCCGCTCCTTCGCCGGATGGTGAGTTTCCGCCAGCTCAACCTGATGGAGTCGTGGCCCCTGAAGGGGCCGCTGGACATGATCTTCTGCCGCAACGTGCTGATCTATTTCGACAAGCCGACTCAGGCGATGGTGGTGAACCGGTTTGCCGAACTGTTGCCGGGAGGACACCATCTCTTCCTGGGCCATTCCGAGACACTGCACAGCGTGACAGACCGTTTCCGCCTGATTGGAAAAACCATCTACAGCAGGGAGAAGTGAGATGTCCGCTGCCAGTGCCTCGTCTGTGGCCCGCCTGCCGGAAGGTGTGATGAGCGGAGAGTGTCTGCCCGGTTTCGAGCACATCAAGCGCTACTGGGATCGGGTGCACCACACGGTGGCGGCGAAGATTCATCCGGGACAGTACTACGTCACCCGCAACCACGAGATCATCGTGACCGTGCTCGGCTCGTGCGTCTCCGCCTGCATCCGCGATCCGAAGCGGGGTATCGGCGGCATGAACCACTTCATGCTGCCGGACGATGCCTCGGGGATCGGCAACCCGCTGAGTCTCGCCACCCGCTATGGCAACGTCGCCATGGAACACCTGGTCAACACCATTCTCAAGTACGGTGGAAGCCGGGAGAATCTGGAGGTCAAGCTGTTCGGCGGTGGCCGGATCATCTCCAGCTTCACCAACATCGGCGAGCGCAACATCGAGTTCGTTCGCGAGTACGTGACGGTGGAGGGGTTGAGGCTGGTAGCGGAGGATCTCGGCGACATCTATCCCCGCAAGCTGATCTATGATCCCATATCCGGCCGGGCCCGGGTGAAGAAACTGCGCTCCCTGCACAACGACACCATCGTGCGACGCGAGTTCGAATATCGACACGAACTGGAACACCAGCCGGTGGAGGGAGAGATCGACCTGTTCTGAATCCCCCGTTCAGAGCGACAAGACGACAAGATGGAGGAGTGATGTCCAGGATTCGTGTACTGATCGTCGACGATTCCGCCCTGATCCGCAAGCTGCTCACCGAGCTGCTGTCGTCGGATCCGTCCCTCTATGTGGTCGGTACGGCACCCGATCCCTATGTGGCGCGTGAGAAGATCAAGCAGCTCCACCCGGATGTGCTCACCCTCGACGTGGAGATGCCGCGCATGGATGGGCTCACCTTCCTGCGCAACCTGATGCGACTGCGACCCATGCCGGTGGTGATGATCTCCACCCTCACCGAGAAGGGGGCGGAGGTCACCCTGCAGGCGCTCGCCCTGGGAGCGGTCGACTTCGTCGCCAAGCCCAAACTGGATGTCTCGCAGGCGATCGAGGAGTATCGGGAGGAGATCGTCGACAAGGTCAAGGCGGCGGCGAAAGCGAGGGTGCAGCAGCTCTCCGCCGGGCAAGCGACGGCCAGACCCCTGGTGCTCGGTGCCGGTGTGGCGCTCAGGACGACCAACCAGGTGATCGCCTTCGGCGCCTCCACCGGAGGTACGGAAGCGATTCGAGATGTTCTCTCGGTGATGCCGGCCGACTCGCCCCCCATCGTCATCGCCCAGCACATTCCGGAACTCTTCAGTACCTCCTTTGCCGCACGACTCAACAGCGCCTGCGCCGTCCACGTGGCCGAAGCGAAGGATGGTCAGACACTGCTGCCCGGCCACGCGGTGGTGGCACCGGGCGGCCGTCATCTGGAGGTCTTCCGTGACGGTGCCCGCTACGCGTGCCGGGTCTTCGCCGGCGAACGGGTCAATCGTCATATCCCCTCCGTGGACGTGCTCTT
>JALTLT010000317.1 GCA_027001815.1 Gammaproteobacteria bacterium
GCATGCCCTGTGGCAGCAGGTGGAGCGGCTGGAGAGCGTGCAGTGTTTCGTCCCCGCCCACCCTGGCGGATGGAGGCGAGGCGGGCGGGGACGAAACACTGCACGCTCTCCAGCCGCTCCACCTGCTGCCACAGGGCATGCTGGATGAGCCGGTTCTCTACGATCCAGCCGAGCGCCTCCACCCCCAGATCGGCGGCGTCGAAGTGGATGGCACCGGGACCGGCGGCATCCCACACCCGCATCTCCTGGAAGGGGCTCACCCGGATCGCCTCCATGGCCGGCCACGCCCCGAGCCGCCGGCAGAGGTTGCGCGAGGCGTGGGTGATGGCGGAGACACGGTTATCGAACGGATCCGCGGATCGCGGTGCCGTCACCTCTCGCCCCTCGATGAGTGCCACCTCCACCCCCTCGCGGCCGAGGGCGCAGGCCAGGGCACTGCCCACCATGCCACCGCCGGCGACGATCACTTCGAAACGCTTCATCAGGTATCTCCTCCACGCAGGGGAAGGCCCCGGGCCAGCCTCGGCAGCCGGCCGCCGAGCCCCATGGTGAGACGGGTGAGACGGCGGCGCACCGGCGCGGCGTTCTCCAGCGCCACCAGGGCCGCGTCCCGCGCGGCGATCAGTGGCGGCAGCGGCAGGGTGAAGAGCCGGGCGAGGCTGTCGGTGAAGCGGATGACGGCGCGCTGGTCACGCTGCCGCCAGCGGCCATAGGCCGCCAGGAGCGCGGCCTCACCGGGGTCGGCATGGCTCGCCACCAGTTCGGCGAGCACCGCCACGTCGCGCAGGCCCAGGTTGAAACCCTGGCCGGCAATCGGGTGGAGCGTATGGGCGGCGTTACCGACGAGGGCCACCCGGGGCACCCGGGATGACTCCGCCTCGAGCAGGACCAGGGGATAGGCACTGCGCCGACCGCTCCGCACGAAACGCCCGAGCCGCCAGCCGAAACGCTGCTGCAGCCGGTCGAGAAACTCCCCTTCCCCGAGGGCCAGCACCTCCGCTGCGGCCTCCCCGGGCACTGTCCAGACCAGCGAACAGCGGTGGGGCTTGGCCCCCTCCCCGGCGGCGGTCATGGGCAGCAGCGCGATGGGGCCGGTGTCGGTGAAGCGCTCGTAGGCCACATTGCGGTGGGGCCTGGAGGTGACCACGTTGGCGATCACCGCACTCTGCCGGTAGTCGCTCTCGTGGCAGCCGATACCGGCCCGTTCGCGAACCCGCGAACGGGCCCCGTCGGCGCCCACCACCAGACGCGTGGCGAGGGTGCGACGGCTGCCATCGCCGGTCGCCACCACCACCTCCGCTCCGCTCTCTTCCAGGCGAAGGGCCTCCAGCCGGGCGGGGCAGATCAGATCGACGTTGTCCAGTTCCCTCAGGCGGCGTGAGAGCACCCCACCCACCGCACGTACCGGAACCACGTAGCCGAGCGCCTCGACCCCTTCCCGGCAGCGGTCGAGACGACAGACACCGAAATGACCTCGATCGGAGATGTGGATGTGGTGGATCGGTTCCGCCTCGGGACGGATCGCCTGCCACACGCCCATCCCCTCGAAGATGCGGGCGGAACCCCAGGCAAGTGCGATCACCCGCTCGTCGAAGCCGGGATGCTCCGGCGCGTCGTAGGGAACTCCCTCCACCACGGCGATGCGCAGGGGCAGTCCCGCCAGCGCGCAGGCCAGTGAACTGCCAGCCATGCCACCGCCGACGATCACGATGTCGAAGCGATCGTCGCTCATGCCTTCATGCCCCTCCAGCCATCCACGCCTCGATCTCCTCCACCCCCTTGGGCGCCCCCTCGGTCAGCACCTCGCAACCGTCGGCGGTGACCAGCACATCGTCCTCGATACGGATGCCGATGTCCCACCACTTGCGGGCCACCCCCCTCGACCCCGCCGGGACATAGACGCCGGGTTCCACGGTGAGCACCATGCCGGGTTCCAGTACCCGCCACTCCTCGCCCACCTTGTAGTCGCCCACGTCGTGGACGTCCATGCCCAGCCAGTGACCGGTGCGGTGCATGTAGAAGCGCCGGTAGGCCTCCTTCTCGATCAGTCTCTCCACCTCTCCCTTGAGCAGCTTGAGCCGTATCAACCCTTCGGTGATGACTCTCACCGCCGCCTCGTGGGGATCGTTCCAGTGGTTGCCGGGACGTACCTGGGCGATGGCCGCCTCCTGCGCCTCCAGCACCACCTCGTAGAGGGCCCTCTGCGCCTTGCTGAAGGCACCACTGACCGG
The DNA here is from genome assembly GCA_027001815.1 of Gammaproteobacteria bacterium. Lineage (GTDB taxonomy): Bacteria > Pseudomonadota > Gammaproteobacteria > JALTLT01 > JALTLT01 > JALTLT01. Next base: position 2,232 of record JALTLT010000317.1, read on the forward strand.
AAAGGTGCGAGTGATGTCGGCGGCATAGCCGTCGTGCTCGGCACCGGCATCGATGAGCAGGAGCTGCCCCTCCTCCAGGGGTGAGCGGTTCTCCACATAGTGGAGGATACAGGCGTTGGGACCACCGCCGACGATGGAGGTGTAGGCGGGCACCATGCCCGCTGCGTGGAAGGTGTGGAGGATCTCCGCCTCCACCTGGTACTCGTGGACGCCGGGCCGGACGAAGCGCATGGCGCGCCTGTGGGCCTCGACCGACACCTTCGCAGCGCGGCGCATGGCGGCGATCTCGGCGCGGCTCTTGAAGAGCCGCATGTCGTGCAACAGGTGGTCCAGTTCGACGATCTCTCCGGGGGTACGGCTGCCACCCCGGGCACGGGCACGGATATCGTTGAGCCAGCCGATCAGGCGGCGGTCGAATTCGGTGTCGCGGCCGACCGTGTAGTAGAGGCGTTCCCGCCCCTCCAGCAGGCCCGGCAGGATCTCGTCGATATCGCCCATGGGGAAGGAGTCGTCGGCGCCATAGCGCTCTCGCGCCCCCTCCTGGCCGGCCCGGCGGCCGCTCCACACCTCCTTCTCGGGATCGCGCTCGCGGCAGAAGAGGATGTACTGACCCTGGGGTCGACCCGGGACCAGCACCGCCACCGCCTCCGGTTCGGGGAAACCGGTGAGGTAGAGGAAGTCGCTCTCCTGGCGGAAAGGAAACTCGGCGTCGCGGTTACGGAACTGGATGCGAGCCGACGGAACGACGGCGATGGAGCCCTTGCCCATCATCCGCATGAGCTGACGGCGGCGGCGGGCGAATTCCTTGCTGTTCATGGGGGGCGTGTCTCCCTCTCGATCTCGTTCTGAACAGGCCGTACGATGCGGGATGTCGCCCCTTTTCGAGAATGCCATCCCATCGAAAGGGGGAAACGGGAAACCGCGTGTTCCGTTCCCGCAATTGGCAGTCTGTCGAAAAACACCGTTTTACGACAGGGTGCATGGATGCACCACCGTTTTCAATGAGACTGGCAGCCAGTCGGCCTTTGACGGGCCATCAGGTTCTGGTGCTTTCCGCGGGGCCCCGAGAGGCGGGAAGGCCCTCCCGGGGGACGCCGTGAACC
>JALTLT010000318.1 GCA_027001815.1 Gammaproteobacteria bacterium
CCACCCCCTTGTGGGCGCGGATGCGGTTGAGAATGGGGTGTCGGCGCCCCAGGGAGAAGCGGGAGCTGATCCGGGAGAACTCCACCGGCGTGCGCAGGAAGCTCTTGCGCAGGCTGCGCCCCTCCGGGGTGTAGAAGCGGTCGTCTCCCTCGGGCCCGCGGAAGCGGACGGCCCGGTAAGTGTGGCCGCGGTTGACGAACTCGGCGGCGACGATCCGGCCGTCGCGCAGCTTGCGTCCCTCCAGCCACAGCTCCTCGTAGAGAACGGTGAAGCGGTCCCCCTCGCGGATGTCGAGGGCGAAGTCGATGTCCCAGCCGAAAATCTGCGCGAGTTCCATGATCAGGGTGTCGCTGAGCCCCGCCTGCTGGCCGGCGAGGAAGAGGGAGTCGTGGATGATACCGCTGGCGTGGCCGATGCGGCGCTCCACCGGCAGGCTCACCCGTTCCGCGCGGTAGCTCTCCTCCTCCCGCCAGACCCGCAGGTGACGCGCCTCGTCCTCCTCGAGGACCAGTTCCGCCACGGCGCCGTTGCTTCCCCGCAGCCGGATACGATCCCCGGGCCGCAGGTTGCGCAGGCGCCGAACCGGTTTTCCGAGCGCCATGATGCGGTGCAACTCGCTCGCGGAGAGTCCCTCGCGGCTGAAGATACGGGCGAGGCTGTCGCCGGAACGGACGGTGATCTCCCGCCAGTCGTCGCCCTCCGCCTCCGTGGTCGGCTCGAGCGGTATCGTCTGCGCCTCCGTCAGGGGCGGCAGGGAGAGGGGTTCGACGGTGACCGCACCGATCTCCGCCGGCCCGGCGCGCACGGCGTCCGCCTGCTCGGGCAGTATCCCCATCAACAGGGCGCTGGCACCCGCCAGCATCCCCACCGCCAGCACGTGGCCGTGGCGCAGTCGCCGGCGCACGGGGCGGTCCGCCTGTCGCAGGTGCTTGTAGTCGTGTCCGATCAAGTTCAGGGAATCCGGAGAAGGTTCTCGTAACGGTTTGATCCGTTACATTACCTTGCTGCGCGGAGGGGGGTCAACCGACGCGCCCTTGAGCCTCGGGCGGCGGGTCTGCCCACGCCGCCGGCGAGTCCCCTGCCGTCCAGTCGCTTTCCGTTCCGGTCCCGGTGTCATGCGCGGGTTCGCCGGGGCCGGCGGCCAATTCCCGTTTTCCCTCGGTCATGCGATTGTTCTACAATCCTCCTTCCTTCGCCCCCGCGCGCCTGTGCCAGGCGGCGTCGGGCCACTATCCACAGACGGGCACGCAAACCATGGTATCGACTGCAGAAGCGATGGAACGGATCCGGCGCGGCGCCGAGGAGATCCTCCTGGAGAAGGAGCTGGAGGAGCGACTCGCCTCCGGTCGCCCCCTTCGGGTGAAGGCCGGTTTCGACCCCACCGCCCCCGACCTCCATCTGGGGCACACGGTGCTGCTCAACAAGCTGCGCCAGTTCCAGGAGCTGGGCCACGAGGCGATCTTCCTGATCGGCGACTTCACCGGCATGATCGGCGACCCCACCGGCAAGAACACCACCCGCCCGCCACTGACCCGCGACGAGGTGATCGAGAATGCCCGCACCTACGAGCAGCAGATCTACAAGATCCTCGATCCGGAGCGGACCCTGGTGATGTTCAACTCGAGCTGGATGAACGAGATGAGTGCCGCCGACCTCATCCAGCTCGCCTCCCGCCATACCGTGGCACGAATGCTGGAGCGGGACGATTTCCACAAGCGTTACACCTCCGGGCAGCCGATCGCCATCCACGAGTTTCTCTACCCGCTGGTCCAGGGCTACGACTCGGTGGCGCTGAAGGCGGACGTGGAACTGGGTGGTACCGACCAGAAGTTCAACCTGCTGGTGGGTCGGCAGCTCCAGGAGGCCTACGGCCAGAGGCCGCAGGTGGTGCTCACCATGCCGATCCTCGAGGGGCTGGACGGGGTGCAGAAGATGTCCAAGTCTCTGGGCAACTACGTGGGTATCGGCGAGCCGCCCGAGGAGATGTTCGGCAAGATCATGTCCATCTCCGACGAGCTGATGTGGCGCTACTTCGAACTGCTCAGTTTCCGCCCCATCAGCGAGATCGAGGGTTTCCGCCGGGAGATCGCCGAGGGCGCCAACCCCCGTGACATCAAGTTTCTCCTGGCTGGCGAGATCGTTGCCCGTTTCCACTCGGCGGATGCCGCCCGCAAGGCGAAGGAGGCGTTCATCGCCCGCTTCCAGAAGGGCGCCCTTCCCGACGAGATGCCGGAGGTGGAGGTCAGGGCCACGGAAGGTGTCGTGACCGTGGCGACCCTGCTCAAGGAGGCGGGTCTGACCCGCTCCACCTCCGAGGCGCGGCGGATGGTGGGCCAGGGTGCGGTGCGCATCGACGGGGAGCGGGTGGAGGATTTCGAACTGGAGCTGCCGGCGGGTGGCCGCCACGTGGTCCAGGTGGGCAAGCGCCGCTTCGCGCGGGTCACGGTCGTCTGAGTCCGCGGAGTCGATGGCGCAAGCCATCGATTCTGCAGCGGGCCGGGAATCGGCATCGGTCGGGACGGATCACGCGACCGGTTCGACGGGGGCCTTCGGGCTTCCGTACTATACTCTCTCTTGAACCTCACTCCCGGATGGTCACATCGGCGGGTCGGGGGCGACCCGCATCCCGGTCATCAGAGCGAGGCGTGCAACCTCCCCGTCCCGGCACGGAGCGGCTCGTCACGGGGGGTGACCTGCTGGAGGGGTGGTCGGAAATGGGTGGCGAGGGAGAAGAGCAGAGGAGCGAGGGGCCTGGCAGAGTGCCGGAGGGCGGGGCCTGCGTTTCGCCACGGGGGAGAACGCTTGGTTCCTGAGGCCGAGGGGAGGGAACGGATCGAAGGGCTGCCCAGTGCAGCGGCCTTCGAGCGGCGGCTTGTCGGCCTGGTGTTGTTCGCCTGGCTGGCCTCAGCGCCAGTCGGCTTCTCGTTTCTCCTCTATATCCAGATGTTCACCTGGGAGGAGGTGCGGACCATTCTGGTCACTCCTCTCGAGCCCCTCTTCGTCATCCTCTCCACCGCCATCGCCTGGTATTTCACCCTCCGCTCCGTGGCGCCGGTCGTGGCCTACCTCCGCGACCCCTCCACCGAACGGGAGCCCGCCTTCCTGGAGAGCATGCGCCGCTTCTCCTTCCGCTTCTGGGCACTCTTTCTCGGCTATATCCTGCTCGCCCCCTCCAGCGTCATCCTCAGTGCCCACTACTACTCCGGTTTCACGCCCGAGCCCCTGGACTGGTTCCGCATCCACCTGGTGGCGCTGATCGTCTCGATCCTGGTGGGCCTGCCGGTCTATGTCCGAATCCTCGATCTCTTCGGTTCCCTCCTCGGCGGGGTGC
>JALTLT010000319.1 GCA_027001815.1 Gammaproteobacteria bacterium
GGCGACGCGGAGGAGTTCGCCCACCGGATCCACCACAATCACAAGAGGGCCCGAACCCCATGACCACCGACTGGATCGACCGCCTCACCGAAACCACCGGCCAGATCGCCTCGGCCGCCTGGGGGATGCCCTCCATCGTGCTGCTGGTGGGGACCGGCATCTATCTCACCCTGCGCATGCGCTTCATCCAGTTCCGCGGCTTCCGCCACGGCCTGGCCCTGATCACCGGCCGCTACGACCACCTCGCCGATCCCGGCGAGGTGACCCATTTCCAGGCTCTCTCCACCGCCCTCTCGGCCACCATCGGCACCGGCAACATCGCCGGGGTGGCCACCGCCATCGCCTTCGGTGGACCCGGTGCCGTCTTCTGGATGTGGATCACCGCGCTGGTGGGCATGGCCACCAAGTACACCTCTTGCACCCTGGCCCTCAAGTTTCGCCAGTTCCATCCCGACGGCAGCGTCTCCGGCGGACCCATGTACACCCTCGCCGAGGGGCTCGGCCTGCGCTGGCTGGGGATCCTCTTCGCCCTGTTCGCTTTGATCGCCTCCTTCGGCATCGGCAACATGGTGCAGGCCAATTCGGTGGTGGACGGGCTCACCTACATCGTTCCCGCCGCCGGGCAGTACAAGCTGGTGATCGGGGTGGTGATCGCCATCCTGGTGGGGCTGGTGATCATCGGCGGGATCCGCCGCATCGCCCGCATCGCCTCACGCATCATCCCGCTGATGGCGCTCCTCTACTGCGGCGCGGCCCTGTGGATCCTCGTCACCAACCTGGAGAAGCTCCCCTCCGCGTTCGCCACCATCTTCGAGCTGGCCCTCAACCCGTGGGCCGCCGGTGGCGGGGCGATCGGCGCCGCGATCCAGTACGGCGTGGCCCGCGGCGTCTTCTCCAACGAGGCGGGGCTCGGCTCGGCCCCGATGGCCCACGCCGCGGCCCGCACCGGAGAGCCGGTACGCGAGGGACTGGTGGCGATGATGGGCCCCTTCATCGACACCATCGTCATCTGTACCATGACCGCCCTGGTGATCGTCGTCTCCGGCCTCTGGGGCGAGGCGCGGCCGGAGGCGCTCAAGGGTGCCGCCCTCTCCGCCCACGCCTTCCAGGCGCACCTGGGGGTGGCCGGGTCCTGGGTGGTGGGCATCGGGCTGGTCTTCTTCGCCTACTCCACCATCATCGCCTGGTCCTACTACGGCGACCGCAGCGCCGAGTTCCTGTTCGGCCCCGGCGCGGTGCTCCCCTACCGCATCATCTACACGGTGCTGGTGGTGGTGGGCGCCTACGTCCCCCTCAATCTGGTCTGGAACCTGGCGGACATCGCCAACATCCTGATGGCCGCCCCCAACCTGATCAGCCTGGTCCTGCTTGCCGGCCTGGTGAAGCGGCTCACCGACGACTATTTCCAGCGCCACCCCGGCGTGTGACGGGGGGCTATACTCTTCCCTACCCTACAGAAAGAGGAGACGACGATGACCGAGATCACCACCCCCTCCGGCCTGCGTTACGAAGACCTGGTGGTCGGCGAGGGCAAGGAGGCGACCGGCCCCGGCCAGACCGCCATCGTCCACTACACCGGCTGGCTGGAGGACGGCACCAAGTTCGATTCCAGCCTCGACCGCGACGAGACATTCAGCTTCCCCATCGGCTGCGGGCTGGTGATCAAGGGGTGGGACCAGGGGGTGGTAGGGATGCGCGAAGGGGGCCGGCGCCGCCTGGTGATCCCGCCGGAGCTGGGCTACGGGGCGCGCGGTGCCGGCGGCGTCATTCCGCCCAACGCCACCCTCGTCTTCGAAGTGGAACTGCTGGAAATCTCCGAATGAGCCTGGACAAACGGCTGCCGGAGACGATCCGCGAGGAGGTACGGCGGGCCCTCGCCGAGGATGTGGGCGACGGCGATCTGACCGCGGCCCTGATCCCGGCGGGAGCGATCACCAGCGCGACGGTGATCTGCCGCGAACCTGGCATCCTCTGCGGCAGCGCCTGGTTCGACGAGGTGTTCTGGCAGCTCGAAGGGGAGGTGGAGGTGTTCTGGAATCGCCGGGAGGGTGACCCCATCACCTCCGGAGAGACCCTCTGCACCCTGCAGGGCCATGCACGCACCCTGCTCACCGGCGAACGTACCGCCCTCAACTTCCTCCAGACCCTCTCCGGCACCGCCACCCTCGCCAGCCTCTACGCCCGCGCCGTCGAGGGGACCGGCTGCCGGGTGCTCGACACCCGCAAGACCCTTCCCGGCCTCCGTCTCGCCCAGAAGCACGCGGTGCGCACCGGGGGCTGTCACAATCACCGCATCGGCCTCTTCGACGCCATCCTCATCAAGGAGAATCACATCACCGCCTGTGGCGGCATCGCCCCGGCGGTGGAGCGGGCCCGCGCGTCAGGCGGTGCGGTGATGATCGAGGTGGAAGTGGAAAACCTCCAAGAGCTCCGCCAGGCCATCGACGCGCGCGCTGACCGTATCCTGCTGGACAACTTTGATCTCGACACCCTGCGCGAGGCGGTCACCCTTACCGCAGGACGCATTCCCCTTGAGGCCTCTGGCAACGTCTCCCTCGAAAACATCCGCGCAGTGGCAGAGACTGGCGTCGATTTCGTCTCCGTGGGCGGCCTCACAAAACACCTGAGGGCGCTGGATCTCTCCATGCGAATCCTGTCAGGCTGTTGAAAAACACCGTTTTTCGGCAGCCTGTGCCGCGGTGCAGGGATGCACCGCCGTTTTCAAAGAGGCCAGCAGCCTGTCGGACTTCAAGCTGAAGGTCACTCCGCCCCGAGAGGCGGGAAGGCCCTCCCGGGGGCGTTGGCGGCAGGGATGCCGCCGACGAGCCCCCAGGGGTGAGGAGAGACCCTTCGTCCAGTGGACGAAGGAAGCTCTCCGAACGCCCCGCCAGGGATGGCGGGGCCGGCCTTTTCGGCGAAGCAGGACAGCACAGCCGAAAAGGGTTCACGGCGTCCCCCGGGAGGGCCTTCCCGCCTCTCGGGGCCCCGCGGAAAGCACCAGAACCTGACCGTCTGTCAAAGTCCGACAGGCTGCTGGCCTCTTTGAAAACGTGAGGAAGCCGGAAATCGCATTTTCGGCTTCCGGCGTTGAACAAGGCCAGGACGGCCTTGTTCAACATCCTGCTATTAACCCGGCAAGGGTTTACATTACATTCAGCCACAGCCAGCGCTTTCACAGCGAGGCGGACAGGCACCGCCGCAGTCATTCTGCGGCAAGCCTGGCCAACATGGCTGTGGGAGCGCTGGCTGCGGCCCACTCAATTTTATTTTCGGAATCTCTGAACAATTCATCCCTGAATTGTCAGAGTACGGGAGCCGAA
>JALTLT010000320.1 GCA_027001815.1 Gammaproteobacteria bacterium
GGGCCCGACCGGGCCCCCTTTCTTATGTGGCGGAGAGGGAGATCAAGATTCGAACCGGGCCTGGCACCAAACCGAATCAAGGTCACTGCGGGTGGAGGTACGCCAGATCCCGTCGAGGGCAACGAACATCCCCGGCCCCAGGTTCGACCACGGAGGCGCGCAGCGCCGGAGTAGCGGCGACCGAAGGGAGCCAATCCCTCCGGACCGCCGGGTTGCGCTTGGCAAAGCCGCCGCAGGCGGCACCTCGCCACTCCCGTTGGCACCAAGCGCCAATTGACAGGTGCAACTTGGCGCTCCTGGTCGGGACCCACCTGGCGTCGCCGAAAGGAGCCAACCCTCCGGGATCGTGAAAAGGGTCCTTTCCCTCTTGTTGCGGCGGGCCGACGCTCCTACATTTGAACGGTGAAGGGGGCTCGGCGGCCGCACCGGCTTGGCCCGCGGACTCCGGCCGGCTGACGCACAGGTGCGGAAAGGGGAGAAGTCATGACGAGCGTGCTGGTGACCGGCAGCAACCGGGGAATGGGCCTGGAATGGGTCAGGCAGTATGCCGAGGCGGGCTGGCGGGTGTTCGCCACCTGTCGTCACCCGGAACGGGCCGAGGCGCTGGCCGAACTGGCAGAGCGGTATCCCGGCCTCTCCATCCACACTCTGGACGTGACCCGAAGGGATCAGATCGAGGCGGTGGCGGCGGAGCTGGCGGATCAGTCGCTGGACGTGCTGGTCAACAATGCCGGCATCTTCCGCGAACGGTGGGGGAGGGACAGGCTCGGCCAGATCGACTACGAGGCCTGGCTGGAGACCTTCTCCGTCAACACCCTGGGGGCCTTCCGGGTCACCGAGGCGCTGGTGGATCACCTGGCGCGGGGGAAGAAGCGGCTGGTGGTGAACATCTCCAGCCACATGGGCAGCATCGCCGACATCCGCGCCCCCAACGACTACGCCTACCGCTCCAGCAAGGCGGCCCTCAACGCGGCCAGCCGGGGTCTCTCCCATGAACTGGCGGAGCGAGGCATCGGCGTGTTGATCCTCCACCCCGGCTGGGTGCGGACCGACATCGGTGGTGACGACGCACCCCTCTCCGCCGGGGAGAGCGTGGCGGCCATGCGGGCGCTGGTGGAACGCTTCGCCCCTGCACAGAGCGGCCGCTTCTTCCGCTACGACGGGGTGGAACTGCCTTGGTAGGGGGCGCCGGTTCCCGTTCCTGGCACGCCGCGGCGCGCATCGCCCTCACCGGTCTGCTGCTGACCGTCCTGCCGCTGGCGGGCGTCGCCCTGGCGGGCCGGCCCGTGGCCCGGAACCTGGAGTTTCCTCCCCGCACCCAGTACGTGGAGCACGCCCCCTTCTCCTGGAGCGTCTTCGTCGGGCTCGCTCTCCTCGCCCTGGCGATGGTCGCCGGACTGCTCTACCTGCTGTGGCCCCGCCAGCCGTATCCGGGATTGCCTCGTGAGGGTGCACCGCGCCGCTTCCCCTGGTGGGGCTGGCTGGCGGCCGCATGGCTGGGGATCTGGTGGCTCCTCGCCTGGAATCGCTTCCCCTGGTTCCGGCCACTCCAGCCCTACACCTTCACCCCCCTCTGGCTGGGCTACATCCTCTTCATTGAGGCCCTCGCCTGGCGGCGCAGCGGGCGCAGCCTGCTCACCCACCGGCCCCGCCGGTTTCTGGCGCTCTTCCCTCTCAGTGCCCTCTTCTGGTGGTACTTCGAGTACCTCAACCGCTTCGTGCAGAACTGGCACTACGTGGGCACCGAATCCTTCGGACCGGTGGGCTACGCCCTGCACGCCACCTTCGCCTTCTCCACCGTCCTGCCGGCGGTGATCGGAACCCTGGAGTGGCTGCGCACCCATCCGGCACTCGGTGCCGGTCCCCGGCTGCCCTGGCGGATCCGCCATCCCCGGCGCCTGGCAACGGCCACCCTCCTGGGCGCCTGCGCCGGTCTCGCCGGGGTCGGTGTCTGGCCCGACCTGCTCTTCCCCCTCTTGTGGGTCGCGCCCCTCCTGCTGATCGTCTCCCTGCAGGTGCTGGACAACGAGAAGACGCCCTTCGCCCCCCTGGCGAGGGGAGACTGGCGCAACGTCGCCCTGCCGGCCACCGCCGCGCTGCTCTGCGGCTTTCTCTGGGAGATGTGGAACTACCCCAGCTACACCAAGTGGGTCTACACCATTCCCTTCGTCGACCGCTTCGAGCTCTTCGAGATGCCGATTCTCGGCTACTCCGGCTACCTGCCTTTCGGACTGGAGTGTCTGGTGATCGCCGAATTGATTGGCGGGACAGATGCCCCCGGTGGTCACGCGGGAGCGCCAGGTGGTACCTGGCATCGGCGTGACGAGGGAATGTGGCGCCGTTCTACGGTGTTTCAGGCCAGCCAGAGTGCGGTTCCAGGAGGCTTTTCGCCCGCCTCTACCTTGACAATCCCGCCGCCCTCCTCTTTGTTCAGGAAGAGGTTCTCTGCTCGAGGCGAGGGGGCGCGCCGGCGCTGGGGTCTGGCGGAAGGATCGATCATGGGGGAAGGTGGAGCGATGGACAGGAGCATGAATTCTGGAGGTCTGCTGATCGCACTCCTCCTTTCCGTTCTCCTCGCGGGATGTTCGTCGATGGAGACGCGGGTCAAGAGCAGTGTCATGGAGTACCTCTATCCCGACACGGAGGCGAAGGTGGTCACTCCTTCGATACCGCACCTGAACCTGCCGCTGAAGGTGGGTATCGCCTTCGTGCCGGAGTCGGGGGCCAGCCAGACGGGCTTCAGTTGGTGGACCACCGTTCCCCGTCGGGGGGCGGCCCTCTCGGAGTCCGACAAGCTGCGGCTGCTGGAGAAGGTCGCCGATCACTTCCGTGGGTGCGACTTCATCGGAGAGATCCAGGTGATCCCCACCACCTACCTGACGCCCCAGGGGGGCTTCACCAACCTGGACCAGCTTCGCACCATGTACGGCATCGATGTGGTGGCCCTGGTCTCCTACGACCAGGTGCAGTTCACCCACGAGGGGTTTCTCTCCATCACCTACTGGACCCTGGTGGGCTCCTATGTGGTCTCGGGGGAGAAGAACGAGACGGCGACCATGATGGACACGGCAGTCTACGACATTGAGAGCCGAAAGCTGCTGTTTCGCGCCCCGGGGGTGAGTTCGGTGAAGGGGCGGGCGACACCGGTCAATCTCTCCGAGCGGTTGCGGGCCGACCGGATCGAGGGGTTCGAACTGGCCGCCGACCGGATGGTCGCCAACCTGGATGCGCGCCTGACCCTGTTCCAGAAGGAGCTGGAGGAGAACCCGGAGAAGGCGGAGGTGAAGTGGCGGGAAGGGTATTCC
>JALTLT010000321.1 GCA_027001815.1 Gammaproteobacteria bacterium
GGAGCTGATCCAGCACCTTGCCCTTACAGTAGTCCCACTTGGTGATCATGGAATCGACGTAGATGGAGGTGTAGGCCACGCAGGGCTTGGAGTCGTACTGCGTATGCAGCGGACCCAGGCCGACGTTAACCGACTTGTCCAGAGCATCCTTCAGGGCGATGATCGGCACGCCGTACGGATCCTTGCCCTCGAACTTCTTGTTCTTGATGGCCTTCTGGATCTTGTCCCAGCTATACACCCAGGTGTGGGAGTCGAGCTTGCCGGAGACGACGATGCGCTTGCCGTCCGGGGTCACGTCCACACCGTGGGGCGACTTGGGCTCGGGCACCAGGTAGAGCAGCCCCTCCTTGACGGCCTGCTTCATGGTGATCAGGTACATTCCGTTGACCTTCTTCACCTTGCCGGACTTGACCAGCTTCTCCGCCTTCTTCCAGTTGGTGATGTGGAGGAAGTCGGTATCCTTGGAAGAGCAGCCCGCCTCGAAGGGAGGACGGCCGCGCTCGGTTCCACCCACATACCGCTCGGAGCAGAAGGAGTTGGTGAAGCCCCAGCCATAGGTGTCCTTCTTGCCCGCGTCGGAGAGGTCCTGACTGTAGGGGCCCATCTCGAAGGTGAAGGACTCCTCGGGTACCAGCTTGCCTTCCTTGCGGTCGAACTTCCAGTAGGTCAGACCGCCGCGATACTTCTCGTTGAACTCCTCCAGCGGGGTGAAGTCCTTGCTGTAGGGCGCGGGGTACTGGGCCGCCTCCATCACATACTCGGTGTTGGGGGTGACGAAGGCGCCGCCGTGGGCGGAGCTGAAGAGCGGGTTGACCACGATCTGCTTGGTCTCGAAGTCCTTCAGATCCACCACCGCGACGCGGGGGTTGGCCTTGTCGTTGATGAAGACGAACTCTCCGTCGTACTCGCCCGCGGTCTCCGAGATGGCCGGGTGATGGGTGTCACCGAAGGTGATGTCCTTGCCGTGGATACGGCCCTGGGCGAGCACCGCCTTCGACTCGTCGTCGAATCCGTAACCCTGCCAGGGCTCCGGGGTGAAGACGGCGACGTACTTCAGGATACGCATGGACGGGATGCCGTAGACGATGAGCTGGCCGCTCTGACCGCCCGAACTGAAGACGATGTACTCGTCCCGCCCGCCGGTGGGCACATAGGTCTTGGCGGCAGCCAGCACGTCCTTTTCGGTCAGACCGCGCTTCTTCATCACGTCCTTCAACGTGTCCTGCGCGAAAGCCTGCCCTCCGGCAGACAGCCCGACCACTGCCGCGGCAACCGCTGCCACGAGTGGTTTTTTTAGTGTTTTCATACAGCTACCCTCTCCCTCAAGTGGATGAACGGACCCGGTAAGGGCACCGATACCTCGATCACGGGCGCTGCCAGGCAGCCCCGATATCCAATCCGGTTTTCAGAAGCATAGACCACTTTGAGCCATTTGCCTTGACGTGTGTCAAATCACACACCATCCGTTCCTGCGCGACGCGGGAGCGTCGCCTGCCATGGGTGACGCCGGGGGACCGGCGTCACCAGGAGAATCTGCCCGATGCGCTCCGTTCCCGCTGCGCGGGAATTGCCCGATGCGCTGCGCTTATCGGGCCTACAGGTACCTGTGGGGTTGGGAGGGAAATCCGGCCGTTACATTCCCGTTTCCGTAGGCCGGATAAGCCGCCTTGCGGCGCATCCGGCAAATGCCGCCGGAGGCGGCACGAACGTGGCACCACCCCCCCTTCCCCTCGTCACGCCGCTCCCGCGGCGTGACGCACCATCCGGGGCGCAACAGCAAGCAGCCCGGATGGAGGCCGCGGGCCGGAATCCGGGAAATTCCGGCGAGGCAACCGCCCCGGATTCCGCTATGCTCCATCCGGGCTACGGTGCTACATGCGTACCGATTCCCAAGGATTGATGATTTCGAGATCCGTGCGTGGAAAATCATCCACGTTTCGGGTAACCAGTGCCAACCCGTGTGTCAAGGCAGTGGCAGCGAGCAGGCTGTCGATGGCTGGGAGGGGGCGCCCCGCGCTCGCGAGCAATCGACCCCAGCGATCGGCCACTTCCTCATCTATGGGCAGTATTCTCCCTGCGAAAAATGCCGGCAACTCGGTTTCGAGCCAGTCCAGCAGCTTGAGTTTGCGCTTGCTCTTGCCGAGCGCCTCGATGCCTTTCCGGATCTCTCCGAGGGTCAGCACGCTGACGTACAGGGTGGTCGCCGGCCGTTCCTCGATCCATGCCACTACACCCGGGTTCGGTTCCTTGCGGCGCAATTCCGACAGAACGTTAGTATCGATCAGGTAGCTCAAAGCACGACCCCACGCGTGAGGCTTTTGTCCCGCTCGAGATCAACCTCCTCGACACCGTAGAGAGGGGAACGACGCATGAAGGCCACCAGCGATTCACCCGTGCCGGTCAGCCGCTCGTAGTGTTCGCGCGACAAAACGACCGCCACCGGCCTGCCATGCAGCGTGATCTCCTGGGGGCCTTCGCGCTCAGCATCCTTGATGACCTCGGAGAGCCTGGCCTTGGCCTCCTGCATTTGCCAATGACGCATGACGCACCTCTATTCTGACCAGACTGGTCAGAGTGTAGCAAAACAACGCCAATCAATCCACCATGCCCCCTCCGTCAGGATAGAAGTCCATTCGACGGTTTGCGATTCCAATAGACGATCCCGTGCGCGAAGGGCTTTTGCGCGCCGCGGATTTCGCCCGAAAGGTGAGGCCTTGAAACCCCACCCATATGACACCATAACGGTTCCATATTGGAAGGAGATGCCCGATCATGGCTTCCATCACCCTGAAGAACGTTCCCGACGACCTTTACGAACGTCTCAAGGCCGCGGCCCGGGCGCACCATCGCTCCATCAACAGCGAGTTGATTCACTGCCTCGAGGTCGTCTTCCAGCCACATCCGATCTCCACCGAAGAGCGGCTGGAGCGGCTGCGCCGGATACGCCCCGACATCCCACCGACCTCCGTCTCTCCGGAGGAGATCCAACGGGCCATAGACGACGGCCGTCCGTGATCGTCGCGGATACCAATCTCATCGCCTATCTGGCGCTACCCTCCCCCTATACCAAAACCGCGGAGCGATTGCTGGCGCACGACGCCGAGTGGGCCGCCCCACTCCTGTGGCGCAGCGAATTCCGAAATGTACTGGCCCTCTACCTGCGTAAAGGTCTTATCCGCTTCGAACAGGCTCTCGAGATCCAGGCGGAAATGGAGTCTCTGTTTCGGGGCAGGGAATACGAAGTGGCCTCTCTGGATGTTCTTTCGCTGGTCAACCAGAGTTCCTGCTCGGCCTACGATTGC
>JALTLT010000322.1 GCA_027001815.1 Gammaproteobacteria bacterium
GGCACCGCCGCAAACAGCTCAAGGTCACGGGCATCGCCTATGGCGAACCCTACGATCCCGAACGCCACGTGCAACGCTTCCCGGTTCAGGCCGTCCTGCTCCCCCGCCTCGATGTCAAACCGGTCGATGAAGGCCTGCGCTTGTATTGTGTCCTTGATGCCTGATCGACTATCCACCCCTCGTCTGTCACCTACCACCAGAACCCCTATCCATCTTTTCGTTTGCCGCTCTATATAGCTGTTCTAGCAGGATGTTGAAAAAGGCCGTCCTGGCCTTTTTCAACGCCGGAAGCCGAAAATGCGATTTCCGGCTTCCCCACGTTTTCAATGAGGCCAGCAGCCTGTCCGACTTCAAGCTGAAGGTCACTCTGCCCGAGAGGCGGGAAGGCCCTCCCGGGGGCGTTGGCGGCAAGGATGCCGCCGACGAGCCCCCAGGGATGGGTTTACGGCGTCCCCCGGGAGGGCCTTCCCGCCTCTCGGGGCCCCACGGAACGCACCAGAACCTGACGGCCTGTCAAAGTCCGACTGGCTGCTGGCCTCATTGAAAACGGCGGTGCATCCCTGCACCGCGGCACAGGCTGCCGAAAAACGGTGTTTTTCAACAGCCTGCTAGCTGTTCCGAAATACAGGACACCCGTTGGCAATGCCTCGGAGTTCGGCTTGGGGGAGGGCTTTCCGTGACCGACCGCCGCAAGGATGCGGCGGTCGAGCCTACAGGGACGTATTCACGGCGTGTCACGGAAAGCCCTCCCCCAAGCCGGACGGGGTACGGGCATACGCATACCCAGCAAATTGACGCATATTTTGGAACAGCCATCTGGTCTGGAACAAAAAGCGGCCAGATCGGTCGGGTCGCGACCAGCGCTCCGACGTTACCCATCGGTAACACCTCTGCACGCTGTGTTTCCAATCCCAACCCATTGATTGGAAAACCAATTTTTCATCACTCTCCGGCTGAAGTTACGGCCTGGTAACAATTCCCTTGCGCCAGACGTGAAGCCATCACCGTCCCCGGACCGCTCGTCTCCGGAATCCCCAATAAAAACAACAACTCATATTCATTATCAAAGCGCTCAGGTATGAAATCTGCAGACCAGCACGGTGACATTGCTCACGGGGTTCGAGGATCAATGCGATTCGGGACACGCCACCATTGAACGCGGCCCAAGCGGCCGGTCTTGAGGAGGAGGATCATCATGCCAGTCGGACTTCAGAATCCGCCCTCGCTGGGAGTCCCCGGCAAGAAGCGCTGGGCCATGGTCATCGATTTGCGGCGGTGCATCGGCTGCATGGCGTGTGTTTGCGCCGACAAGGCGGAATACGACGTACCGTTGGGCGTCTGGCGCACCATCGTCAAGGTGCGAAACACCGGAAAATTCCCCAATACCAAGCGCCATTTCATGCCCCGCCTGTGCAACCACTGTGACAATCCGCCCTGTGTGCGCAACTGCCCGACCGAGGCCACCTACAAGCACGAAGACGGCTTCGTTCTGCAACGCTACGAGCGTTGTATCGCTTGCCGCACCTGCATCGCGGCCTGTCCCTACAATGCCCGGCACGTTCTGCCCAGGAACCGCGACCGGGTAAAGATTGGGGGTGTGGTCGACAAATGTACCTTCTGCAACCACCGGGTCGAAAAGGGCCTGGTCCCGGCCTGTGTACAGACCTGCCTGGGTCGTTCGCGCATCTTTGGCGATCTCAACGATCCCGACAGTGAAGTCTCCCGGCTGGTCGCCCGCCACAGTGTCGTCACGCTCAAGCCCGAAAAGGGCACGGCACCCCAGGTCTACTACATCAAGCCGGACCGCGTGAATACGGAGCAGATCTTCAGTCAGCCGAAATCCTACGCCACCAAGAGCGATGCCGCCGCGTTCTATCGACACAATCGCGGCAGCAAGTTCTTTTCCGGTGTCCTGTAAGGGGGTACGACTCATGTTTGAATACATGGATTTCAACATCGCCCCGTGGGGGCACGAGATTGTCATCTACTTCTTCCTGATCGGTGCCGCAGCGATGACCTTCGTCTACGCAGCGGCTCCGGCCGTGTTCGGCAACCTCTTCAATGGTGCGGCACAATCGATGGTGCCTTTCCAGAAAGCGGGTATGATCGTGGCACTGGCTCTGCTGTTGATCTGCGGCCCGCTACTGATCATGGATCTGGGTCAGCCAAGCCGTTTCCTGTACCCGATCATCTATTTCCACTGGACTTCACCACTCTCTTGGGGTTCCCTGTTCCTGCCGCTGTTCGGTCTGTGCATCATCGGGTTCTTCGTCGGCCTGATCAAGGAAAATCAGCGGCTGATGCGCTGGAACGGGATCCTGGGCTCCCTCCTGGCCCTGTCGATGCCGCTGTATACCGGCCTCGACCTGATGGTTCACCAGTCTCGTGAGCTGTGGAGCAACCCCACCATCCCGGTTCTGTTCGTGATCCTCTCGATCAGCTCGGGCACCGCGGTCACGGCAGTGATCCAGCTTGCCCGTGGGCAACTGGACGAGAAGATGGTGGAGTTCCTGCACCTGTTCCTGTATGTCGCTCTGGCCGTGACCCTGGCCCTGTTCCTGGCCGAGTGGGTGGTGCTCAACTATGGCTCCGGTGAAAAGCAGATGGCCTGGGAGGTGATCAACAAGAACTTCAGCTTCCAGTACTGGGTGTTGACCTTCCTGGTAGGCATCCTGGTGCCGCTGGTGCTGGTGGCCACGCCCAAGCTGGGGCGTAACCCCAAGATCCTGACCCTGGCCGCGGTGCTCGGCGCCGTGGGCGCCTTTTCCTTCCGCGAGGTGCTGATCTATGCCGGTCAGCTGCCCATGCTTTACTACTGATGGAGAATAAAGCGATGAGCGATAGTCTGAAAATCAGCCGCCGGCAGTTCTTGAAGATCGGCGGCGCCGTCGGATCGGCTGCCGGCATGCTGACCCTGGGCAGCCGTCGTTTGGTCGCCATGGAACAGGAGCTGGGGGGGGAAGACTATTCCTCCACCACCGGCGCCAAGCGCGAGTCTGTACCCTATACCTGCCTGGCCTGCAACATCGAGGACGGCGGTGTGGCCTACATCGAAAACGGTCGCATCGTGAAGCTCGAAGGCAACATCGACCACCCCAATACCCGCGGAAAACTGTGCGCCAAGGGCAATTCGGGCTTCCTGCACGTCTATGATCCGGACCGGATCATGACACCGCTGCTGCGCACCGGGAAACGCGGCGAAGGCAAGTGGAAACGCATATCCTACGAGGAAGCCACGGCACTGGTGGCCAAGAAACTGCGCGAGGTCATCGATCGCGCACATGCCGAACA
>JALTLT010000323.1 GCA_027001815.1 Gammaproteobacteria bacterium
GATGGCGGGCATGGTCGAAAATGTTCATCTGGGCGAAACAGACGCGCCTGCGGAGCGACTCCACGACCCGGAAGCGGCCATCCTCCAGGGGCGCGAAATAGTGGCGGAGCAGTCGATCGTCCAGTTCGTCGAGACGGGACTCCTTGTAGATCCCCTCACGCGCCACGGTCAGCGAGGGAACACTGATGTCCGACGCCACGACGCCGAAGTAGCTTCGCCCCGACCGGGCCAACAGGGCCTGATCCACGACCATTGCCAGACTGTACGCCTCTTCGCCGGTGGCACAGCCGATGCTCCAGACCTGGTAGGAGAGCGCCTCCCCCTCGCACGGCTTGTCGCTCACATGGCGCGAGACCAGTTCCAGGGCCCGCGGGTGGCGGAAGAAACGGGTCTCGTGAACGGTCACCCGGTCCAGGAGAAGGGACCACTCCGGCAACGACTCGCGCCCCCGGTGGAGCCATTGGTAATAGGCCTCGTAGTCGTCGAAGCCGGCCTCCCGCATGCGCAGCCCCACGGCCGTGACGAGGAACGACTTGCGCTCGGGAGAGATCACCAGCCCCGCGCGCCGCTCGAACAGTTCCGCCCACTCGCGGAACTGCCTCCCGCTCATCTCGGGGAGAGGGATGAACGGCGAGCCTGTTTCGGGACGCGCTGCCATGGCTCGGCGTGAGGAGGCCAAGGGGGTCAGGCCGCGGCGGCGCTGTTCCCCTCACCCTCCCCCGACTCCCCTTCCGGCAGACGGAAGCCGGCCACCGACTTCCGCAGTTCGGCCGCCAGCTCCGCCAGATTGCCGATGGAGGTGGCAGTCTCGTTGGTACCGGCCGAGGTCTGGGTGGTGATCTCCTGGATGACGTTCATGGTGTCGGAGATGTTGGCCGCCGCGGAGGCCTGCTGGGCAGCACTCTCGGAGATGGCGCTGATCAGGTCGGCCAGGCGGTTGGAGACGCCCTCGATCTCCACCAGCGCCTCGCCCGCCTCCTCGGCGAGGCGGGCACCATTGACCACACCGGTGGTCGACTGTTCCATGGAAATGACCGCCTCGTTGGTATCGGTCTGGATGGTCTTGACCAGCGCCTCGATCTGCTTGGTGGCATTGGAGGAGCGCTCCGCGAGGCGCTGTACCTCGTCCGCCACCACCGCGAAGCCGCGACCCGCCTCGCCCGCCATCGCCGCCTGGATGGCCGCGTTGAGGGCGAGGATGTTGGTCTGGTCGGCGATGTCGTTGATCAGCTCCACGATGTCGCCGATCTCCTGGGAGGATTCACCGAGCCGCTTGATCCGCTTGGAGGTCTCCTGGATCTGCTCGCGAATGGCGTCCATGCCCTCGATGGTGCGGCGCACCGTCTCCGCACCCTTGTGGGCCAGATCCACCGAGTTCTTCGCCACCGCCGCGGATTCGGCGGCATTGCGGGAGACGGCCTCGATGGAGACCGCCATCTCGTTGATGGCCGTGCTGGCCGCGGTGATCTGCTGCGCCTGGTGATCACTCGCCTCGGCCAGGTGCATGGCAGTGGCCTGGGTCTCGCGGGCCGCGGAGGAGACCTCCTCCGAGGTCTCGTTGATGGTCCTCACCAGATTGCGCAGCTCGACGATGGCGCTGTTGAAGGCGTCGGCGATGGCCCCCGTGAAGTCCTCGGTCACCTCCGCCTCGGCGGTGAGGTCACCCTCCGAGAGGCCCTGGATCTCGTCCAGCAGCCTCAGGATCGCCTGCTGGTTGCGGGCATTCTGCTCCTCGGCGAGACGGGTACGGATGGCGGTATCCCGGTAGATGACCCGTCCCAGCATCAGGAGGAAGATCATGCCGAGCGCTCCGAACACCTCCACCAGCCAGGCGGGGCGCCGGTCGGCCAGTTCGGAGAGGGCCCCCATCAGTTCGGTCGAGGCCTCCACCAGGGCGTCACTGCCGGCCGTGATCTGACCGGCCGCCTCCTGGACGGCGAACAGGTCGGGAGAGAGGCCGAGGATGGCACCGACCATGGAGTTGATCTCCTCGAAGAGTGCCTTCACCTCCTCCAGCTTGGCGCGGGCCTCGGCATCCTTCACCCGCTGTACACCCATCGCCGCATCGCCGTTGAGCATGCCGTTGAGGACGTTGGCGAAGATGGTGGCATCGCGCCCGAAGCGGTCGGCGGCGGTCACCACACCTTCACCACCCACCAGGATCTTGTTCACGTTGTTGGCGATACGTTGCGAGAGCATGAGCTGCACCGAGGCCTTGTAGACCTGCTCGGGCCTGGCCCCCTTCTCCACCAGGATGTTCACCACCTCGTCGGAGTCGGCCAGCAACTGGGGGATCATCTCGTTGATCGCCTTGGCGTTCTGGCGGATGGAGAGAATCGGTTCTCGGCCGGCGAGGATCTCGTCCACATTGGCGCGGAATCGCTTCCAGCGGGCATCCACCTTGCCGAGCTGATCGGAGACCGTGACCGGAGCCGGTGGCAGACCGGTCTCGGGATCACCGTTGCGCAACACGTTCATGGTCTCCTGGAAGCGGTCACGGTGCCGCTTGAGGAGGTCGAATGCGCTCTCCTCGGCGCCGGCCGCCGCCAGGGCATATTTCGCAATCCGCTGGGAGAGCACCTGCTGCTCGTTGGCCAGGCCGATGTAGCGGACGTCCTGCCCCGCCTTCCTGGAGAAGTAGCCGAACGAGGCGGCCATCAATACGATGGAGGCCACCAGCAGTGCGAGCAGTACCACGTAGGCCCGATTGCCCCCCAGCTTTTTCATGTCTCCCGAACTCAACTTCGCCATTATCGCTCTCTCCTGAAATCAGGCAGGGTTTGAAAACCGCTCACCGCCCCCGTCTCGACGGGCCGGCCACACATCAAGACACCCCTTCAAACCGCCGCCACATGCATGAACAGCGGGCTCTCCGCCAACCGGTGCATGCTGAACACCGGCCACAATTCGTCTCCCACCTGCACCGAACCCTCCAGGTAGGGCCGCACCGCGTTGGGCACCTCCGGACACTCTTCGCGCCGCTCCTCGTAGAGAAAATGGCGCATGCCGCTGACCCGGTCCACCAGAAGACCGGAGAGGACACCGCTGTGATTGACCACCAGAATACGTCCCCCCTTGGCCGTTCCGCCGGGCTGGCCCAGCAGATAGTCGGCGAGATCCATCACCGGCAGGAGGTTGCCTCGCACATTGGCCAGGCCCAGCACCCAGCGTCGCACCCCCGGGACACGGGTGAGGGGCGTCGGCACGAGGATCTCGCTCACCTCGTCGAGCGGCGCGATGAACCATCGCCCGGCCAGGGAAAAGGCGACCGCACGCCAGTCGGTCCGCCGTTCCTCGCGCTCCGGCAGGGGCGCCGCCTGATCGCGACAGCGCCGCTCCATGTCGAGCAGGAGCTCGAAGGGCGAGGCCGTTCCCGGGTCGTCTTCGTTCATTGCATCAGCCCAGCACGGCCCGGATCTTCGAGACCAGCTCGGCCTCTTCCACCGGTTTGGTGATGTAGTCCTTGGCGCCCTGGCGCAGCCCCCAGACACGATCGGTCTCCTGGTCCTTGGTGGTGACGATGATCACCGGGATGGAGGCCGTCTCCGGAGCCTTGCTCAACTGCCGGGTCGCCTGGAAACCGTTCATGCCGGGCATGACGATGTCCATGAGAATGAGATCCGGCTGCTCACTCTTGGCCAGGGCGATACCGCTGTCGGCGCTGGTGGCGGAGACGACGTCGTAGCCATTCTTCTCCAGGATCGACTTGAGGACGTGGATCTCCGTGGGAGAGTCATCAACGATCAGCACTCGTGCCATGGTTGTCTGATTACCTCTGCATGGAAGTTACGAAATCCGGGGACGGGGGGGCACTCCCCATGCCGGAGCCGGACCACGCGGCGGTCCGGCGAACCGGCAAGCAGCCGGAGGCCTCTCCCTGGATGGTTTCCCTATCCGAGGCATGCCATCGCCGCCGGGTCAGGCCATCTGTTCTTTTTTTACGTGGCGCCGGATGGCGCCCAGCAATTCATCCTTGGTAAATGGTTTGGTGAGATACTGTTCCGAGCCGACGATCCGCCCGCGCGCCTTGTCGAACAGCCCGTCCTTGCTCGAGAGCATGATCACCGGCGTGTGGCGGAAAACCTGGTTGTGCTTGATCAGGGAACAGGTCTGGTAACCGTCGAGGCGGGGCATCATGATATCGACGAAGATGATGTCCGGCTGCTGATCGGTGATCTTGGCCAGCGCCTCGAAACCGTCGGTGGCGGTCACCACATCGCACCCCTCCTTCTTCAGCAAGGTCTCCGCCGTCCTGCGGATGGTCTTGCTGTCGTCGATGATCATCACCTTGAGACCGATCAAATCCTCTGCCATACGATCACCTGCCACTGTCACTCCTCGAATCCATCGAGCGCCGCTAACGCGCCCCGGGACCTCCCCAGGCTCCTTACCGCCCGCCCCCTTGCGCCACCTCGGCAGAGATGGAACACAGCACGATCCGGCTCACCGGTCTCATGCAGGAAACCTCAACGACACCGCCAGGAGAGAACCCCATGCAGGAACCGCTCTCCGGAACCCGCTGCCTCCGCAATCCCCTTCGGCCGCACCGTCTCCACTCCGAGAGCCGACCGACTGAGGCGATGCAGAAGCGACCACGCGCTTTCTAGTTATTTTCCACTGGTTGTCCGCCGGGTCATCGGGTTCTGCCCAAAACGGGGCTCCGACCGATAATAACCGTTGAAGGCGGAACGGAAAAGCCTCGTAATCGCGGGATGTGAACCACGACCTCCCGAAACCGCCCCCAACCCTGCCGCAACAGCCGCGGCCTCCACGCTCGCGCGACGAAGCGACTTCCTTCTCTTCCCCCATATCGATTGGGGATTTTTTGTAACACAAACAGCCATCATTATCCAGAAACCGGATCCAGGGGGCATGATCTCTCCTCCCCTTTTCGCCCCTCTTCCACCACCGGGCGGGGGCCGGTTTGCAAAGCCGGGGGACAACCGTTAACTTCCCGTCCATGACCCGACTCGGCGTAATCATGGACCCCATCGGGGCCATCAAGGTCTCCAAGGACAGCACCCTGGCCATGCTCCTGGCGGCGCAGCGGCGTGGCTGGTCGCTCCACTACATGGAGCTCTCCGACATCGCCCTGCGCGACGGGCGCGCCCTGGCACGAAGCCGTCCCCTCGAGGTGTGGGACGACCCCCGACGCTGGCATGCCCTCGGCGAGCCGGAGGAGCACCCCCTGGCCGATCTCGACGTGGTGCTGATGCGCAAGGATCCTCCCTTCGACCTGGAGTACATCCACGCCACCTATATTCTCGAGCGGGCCAGGGACGAGGGCGTTCTGGTGGTCAACGACCCGCACAGCCTGCGCAACGGCAACGAGAAGCTGCTCACCGCGTGGTTCCCTCACTGCGCCCCGCCCACCCTGGTGAGCCGGGACCGGCAACGGCTGCTCGCCTTCCTGGCCGAACATGGCGACATCATCGTCAAGCCCCTGGAGGGGATGGGGGGCGCCTCCATCTTTCGTCTGCGCAGCGGTGACCCCAACACCAACGTCATTCTCGAAACCATCACCCGGCTGGGAAACCGGTTCGTCATGGCCCAGCGCTACCTGCCGGAGGTCCGGGCCGGCGACAGACGGATCCTGCTGCTCGACGGTGAACCGGTCCCCTGGGCCCTGGCCCGCATCCCCTCCGAAGGAGACCACCGCGCCAACCTGGCGGCGGGTGGCCGCGGAGAGGGCGTCGAACTGAGCGATCGCGACCGCTGGATCTGCGACCAGATAGGCCCCTGGTTGCGAGAAAACGGCCTCCTCTTCGTAGGTATCGACGTGATCGGCGATTTCCTTACCGAAATCAACGTCACCAGCCCCACCTGCATCCGCGAACTGGATGCCCTCTACGGTCTCGACATCGCCGGCGACCTCATGGAACGGATCACGGAGCGCCTTTCATGAAACGCTCGCTGGCGGGAATCGCCATCCTGGCAGTGGTGGCCGGATTGCTCTACTACGCCGCCGGCCGGCGGGAGGTGGAACTCCACCAGCGGGAGTTCTTCGTCATGGGCACGCTGGTGAGCATCACCATCGCCGACACCGACCGGGCGACCGCCCTGCGCGCCATGGAAGCAGCGGAAGAGGACTTCCGCTACATGGATCGCACCTGGAACCCTTGGAAACCGAGCGCCCTGCGACGCATCAACCAGCTACTCGCCTCCACCGAGTGGTTTTCCGTCGCCCCCTCCGTGGAGCCGCTGATCCGTGACAGCATGGAGCTGTACGAACGCAGCGGAGGCCTCTTCAACCCGGCCGTCGGCGGTCTCGTCGCCCTGTGGGGCTTCAACCGGGACGAACCCCCCACCACTCCTCCACCGCGGGAAGCGATCGGTGATCTGGTGGCACGGGCCCCGTCCATGGCGGACATCGAATTCGACGGCATCCGTATCCGCAGCCGCAATGCAGCCGTCCAGCTCGACTTCGGCGCCTTCGCCAAGGGCCGGGCGGTCCGGATCGTCACCGACCTGCTGCTGGAGATGGGTATTCGCAACGCCATCGTCAACGCCGGAGGCGACCTGCGAGCCATCGGCCGGCGGGGTGACCGCCCCTGGCGGATCGCCATCCGTCGCCCATCGGGCGAGGGGTATCTGGCGGTGCTGGAGACACGAGGCGACGAGAGCATCTTCACCTCCGGCGACTACGAGCGGTGGTTCGAGTACCAGGGGCGCCGCTATCACCATATCCTCGATCCCCGCACCGGCTACCCGGCAGAGGGGGTCTCATCGGTGACGGTGGTCCACGGCGATGCCGGCCTGGCGGACGCCGCGGCCACGGCGCTGTTCGTGGCCGGCCCCGAGAAGTGGCCGGAGACGGCACGGGCCATGGGCGTGGAGCAGGTGATGGTGGTCGGCAGCGACGGGACCGTCTACATGACCCCGGCAATGGCGGAACGGATCCGTTTCGAGGAGGAGCCACCGAGGGTGGTGATCCGTTCCCCATGATCACCCCCGCCGACCGGTTCCTGCTGGCCGCGGCGGGGCTGCTGCTGCTCCTTCTCTATGCCCTCTTCTGGCAGGGGAGCGGGCGTGCCTCGCGGGTGGAGATCGTCCCCGGTGACGGCTCCCCGCCTCTCCACCTGAGCCTCTACCATGATCGTACCGTGGAGGTGAGCGGCCCCCTGGGGGAGAGCATCCTGGAGATCCGCGACGGGAGGGCGCGTTTCGTCGATTCCCCCTGTCCGGGAAAGCTCTGTGTACAGGCGGGATGGCTGGCGGAGAGCGGCGCCACCACCGCCTGTCTGCCCAACCGGGTGATCCTCCACCTGAACGGTGGCGAGGAGCGGTTCGATGCCATCAACTTCTGAACCCGCGGGCGACCTGGAAAGGGAGGACCTGCGCATCGCCTGGCTGGCGGCCCTGGCGGTCACCATCCATGTGGCGGAATCGGCGCTCCCTTCGCCCCTGCCCGGCGTCAAGCCCGGTCTCGCCAACGTGGTGACCATCGTCACCCTCGCCTGGTTCGGCTGGCACGCCTGCGCCTGGGTGAGCGGCCTGCGCGTGGTGGCCGGAAGCCTCCTCACCGGAACCTTTCTCTCGCCCACCTTCCTCCTCGCCGCCGCCGGCGCCGGCGCCGCCCTGCTGGTGCTGTGGCCCGCCTCCCGCCTGCCGGGGCGTGGATTCAGCCCCCTCGGCCTGAGCCTGCTCGCCGCCATGGGACACATGGCCGGCCAGTTCCTGCTCGCCTGGTGGCTGCTCATCCCCCACCCCGCTCTGCTCGGCCTGCTCCCTCCCCTCATGACCGCTGCCGTGATCTTCGGCATCGTCAGCGGTATAATTGCCCTGCGTATCGTCGAGCAGGGTCCGCCGGCCACCCCGTCATGAGCAGCACCGTCCGCCCCCCCATCATCACCGCTGGTGACCGTCTCGGCCTCACCCTCTTTCTGGCCGTCGCCCTGCACGCCCTGATCATCCTCGGCATCAGCTTCCAGAGCCCCGACGCGGCACCTCCGCCGGCCACCCGCACCCTGGACGTCACTCTCGTCCACACCCGTGCCGAGGCTCCCCCCGAAGAGGCGGACTACTACGCCCAGGAGGACCAGAGCGGGGGGGGCAACACCACCGAACAGGTCCAGGAGCGGAGCCCCACCGCCATTCCCAGTCCCCAGGAGACGCCGGGCACCTCCATGCAGGCGGTGCCGGCCGCCGCGCCGCCCGAACCCGCCCCCGATACCACCCGCATCAGCCGGGCCGGCGAAGAGGGCCCCGCCACCGGGGAGCCGAGGCCAGCCGCGCCGGTGGAAGATCCGATCCCCTCGATGGCCGAACTGGTCCAGCGGAGCATGGAGATCGCCCGCCTCAGCGCCCAGGCGGAATCGCGCTGGCAGGCCTATGCGAAACGCCCCGATCCCAAGTATCTCACCGCGGCCACCCGCCGCAGCGCGGATGCCGCCTATCTCCACGACTGGACCCGAAAGGTGGAGCGGATCGGCAACCTCAACTACCCCGATGCCGCCCGCCGGGAAGGACTGACCGGGCGACTGATCCTCGACGTGGCGATCCGCCCCGACGGGAGCCTGGCAGACGTGGCCCTGCTCCGCTCCTCCGGCCACAAGGTGCTCGACGAGGCGGCGATCCGCATCGTCCGGCTGGCCGCCCCCTTCGCCCCCGTCCCCGCCGAGGTACTGGGCGAGAAGACCGAGCTGCGCATCGTCCGCACCTGGGTCTTCACCAGCGGCAACCGGCTCCAGGGACGGCGCTGACCCGACGGGTCGGCAGCGGACCGCAGCGGGATCTTTGCCTCTCCTCCCCTTGCGGGGGGGCAATTCGTCTCCAATACTAAGAGGCATGGAAACCGAGACCCGCCTCAAGAACCACTTCCTCATCGCCATGCCCCAACTGGCGGACCCCAACTTTTTCCACACCGTCACCTACATCTGCGAGCACAACCAGGACGGCGCGCTGGGAATCGTGATCAACCGGCCGCTGGACATCTCGCTGGGGGAGGTGCTCGACCACATGAGGATCGAGTGCGAAGACGAGGCGATCCGCGATCACAACGTCTTTTTCGGCGGCCCCGTCCAGCCGGAACAGGGCTTCGTCCTCCACCGGCCGGTGGGCGGCTGGGAAGCGACCCTCCCGGTAACCGACGAGATCGGCGTCACCACCTCCCGTGACGTCCTCCAGGCGATCGCCCGCGGCGAAGGCCCCGCCCAGTTCCTGGTGGCACTCGGCTACGCCGGCTGGGGCGCCGGCCAGCTCGAGGCCGAGATCAAGGAGAACGCCTGGCTCAACGGCCCGGCGGAACCGAAGATCATCTTCGAGGCGCCCCATGGACAACGCTGGGAGGCCGCTGCGGCCCTGCTCGGCGTCGATCTCCGCCTGCTGAGCGGAGACGCGGGCCACGCCTGACGCCGCTCCCCGCATCATGCCTGCCTGCCGCACCCTGCTGGGCTTCGACTTCGGCCTGCGCCGCATCGGCGTCGCCGTGGGCCAGGAACTCACCGGCACCGCCACCGATCTGGAGACCCTCCCCGCCAGGGAGGGCCAACCCGACTGGGAGAGGGTCGGGCGGCTGATCGAACAGTGGCAACCGGATGCACTGGTGGTCGGTGTGCCGTATCATATGGACGGCTCGGAACACCCGCTGACCCATGCGGCGCGCCGGTTCGCGCGTCGGCTGCACGGCCGCTTCGGTCTGCCGGTCTTCGAGCTGGACGAGCGTCTCAGCTCCTGGGAGGCGGAAGCGGTGGTCCGGGAGCAGCGAGCCTGCGGCCGTCGCGGTCGCTCACGCAAGGGGGACCTCGACCGGCTGGCGGCGCGCATCATCCTCGAGAACTGGCTGCAACAGGAGGCACAACCCCCTTGAACGACACTGCGGACCTGGAACGGGCGGTACGGCGGATGGCCGAGTCGCTCACCGCCCGCCTGGAGACCGACGGGCGGGCAGAAGAGCCGCTGATGGTGGGTATCCATACGGGCGGAGTCTGGCTGGCCGAGCGCCTCCACCACCGGCTCGGTCTGCAGGGCGAGCTGGGCACCCTCGACATCTCCTTCTACCGCGACGACTTCACCCGCATCGGCATCAATCCCCAGGTCCGTACCTCACGGCTCCCCTTCTCCGTCGACGATCGCCGCCTGATCCTGGTAGACGACGTGCTGCATACCGGACGCACCATCCGCGCGGCGATGAACGAGCTGTTCGACTACGGCAGACCCGCCGCCATCCTCCTGGCGGTCCTGGTGGACCGTGGGGGACGCGAACTCCCCATCTGCCCCGATGTCACCGGCCTGCGACTGGATCTCCCTCCCGGCGGTCACGTGAAGCTCACCGGCCCCGAACCCCTCGCCCTGGAGATCCTCACGGAGGGAAGGCAATGAACCCGCAGCTCGACGCCGACGGCCGGCTGCGCCACTTCCTCGACACGGAGGGTCTCTCGCGGGAGACCCTCACCCACATTCTCGATACGGCCGAGTCGTTCGCCGAGGTCTCCGAACACGCCGTGAAGAAGGTGCCCCTGCTGCGCGGCAAGACCATCGTCAACCTCTTTTTCGAGGCGAGTACCCGCACCCGCACCACCTTCGAGCTGGCCGCCAAGCGCCTCTCCGCCGACGTGCTCAACATCAACATCAGCACCTCGGCAGCGGTCAAGGGGGAGTCGCTG
Source organism: Gammaproteobacteria bacterium (assembly GCA_027001815.1). Taxonomy (GTDB): domain Bacteria; phylum Pseudomonadota; class Gammaproteobacteria; order JALTLT01; family JALTLT01; genus JALTLT01. The sequence continues at coordinate 10,605 of JALTLT010000323.1, forward strand.
CTGGACACCCTGCGCAACCTCGAGGCGATGCACTGCGACATGTTCGTCGTGCGTCACGCCGACAGCGGTGCCGCCCACTTCATGGCCCGCCACGTGCAGCCCCACATCAGCGTGGTCAACGCCGGCGACGGGCGACACGCCCATCCCACCCAGGCGATGCTCGACGCCTTCACCATCCGTCGCCACAAGCCCGACTTCGAGAATCTCACGGTGGCGATCATCGGCGACATCCTCCATTCGAGAGTGGCCCGCTCGCAGATCGCCGCCCTGCGCATCCTGGGCGTCCCGGAGATCCGGGTGGTGGCCCCCCGCACCCTGCTGCCGGCCAAGCCCCGCGCCCTCGGCGTGGTTCCGTTCACCGATCTGGTGGAGGGTGTACACGGCGCCGACGTGGTGATCACCCTGCGGCTGCAGAAGGAGCGCATGCGCGGCGCCCTGCTGCCCAGCGAGCACGAGTTCTTCCAGCTCTACGGCCTGACCGAGGAGCGGCTGCGCGAGGCCAGCCCCGATGCCATCGTCATGCACCCCGGCCCCATCAACCGGGGGGTGGAGATGGACTCGCGGGTGGCGGACGGTCCGCGTTCGGTGATCCTCCAGCAGGTGAGTCACGGCATCGCCATCCGCATGGCGGTGATGTCCATCACGCTGGGCGCGATCCGCAGCGAGGGCACGACATGAGGATTCTGGTCCGCAACGGTCGCCTCCTCGACGGGGCCAACGGTGTCGATCGCGTCGGCACCCTGGCGATCGCCTACGGCGAGATCCTCACCGCGGGCGAGACACCCGCCGATTTCACCCCGGACCTGGAGATCGATGCCACCGACCGCATCGTGGCCCCGGGACTGGTGGATCTCGCCGCCCGACTCCGCGAGCCCGGCCATGAACACAAGGCGACCATCGCCAGCGAGAGCGAGGCTGCAGTGGCCGCCGGCATCACCACCCTCTGCTGTCTCCCCGACACCCAGCCGGTGATCGATACCCCGGCGGTCGTGGAGCTGATCCGGCGCCGGGCGCTGGCCGCCGATCGGGGCAGGGTCCTGCCCGTGGGGGCCCTCACCCGGGGGCTTGCAGGAGAACAACTCAGCGAGATGGCCGCTCTCAAGCAGGCGGGCTGCGTGGCGGTGATGGACGTGGTGCCACTGGCCAATTCCCAGATCCTGCGGCGGGCGCTGGAGTATGCATCCACCTGGGGGTTGCTGGTCTGTCTCACACCGGAGGACCCGTGGCTCGCGGAGGGGGGGTGCGCCCACGAGGGCGCCGTCGCCACTCGCCTCGGCCTGCCGGGGATCCCTGCCTCGGCGGAGAGTGCGGCGCTCGCCCGCGATCTGGCGCTGGTGGAGACCACCGGCGCACGCACCCACTTCTGTCGCCTCTCCACCGCTCGCGGGGTGGAGAAGATCCGTCGCGCCAAGGCGGAAGGACTGCCGGTCACCGCCGACGTGGCGGCCCACCAGCTCTTCCTGACGGAGGCGGACGTGGAGGGGTTCCGCACCGAGTGTCATGTGCGCCCCCCCTTGCGTAGCGAGGAAGATCGCCAGGCACTGCGGGAGGCGGTGGCCGACGGCACCATCGACGCCATCTGTTCCGACCACCAGCCCCATGAGGCCGACGCCAAGCTGGCCCCTTTCTGCGCCACCGAACCGGGGCTCTCCGCC
>JALTLT010000324.1:0-11412 GCA_027001815.1 Gammaproteobacteria bacterium
CAGCCTGTGCCGCGGTGCAGGGATGCACCGCCGTTTTCAATGACGGCAAGTCATTGAAAACGTGAGGAAGCCGGAAATCGCATTTTCGGCTTCCGGCGTCGAAAAAGGCCAGGACGGCCTTTTTCAACATCCTGTTAATTTTGGCGGCACATCCCTGTGCCGCAGGAATCTCTGAATAAATCAGAGATTTCTTATACGGAAATTTCCGCATGCTTCCGACGGGATTCCAGCAGTCTAGCGGCAGGAGGCGAGCCGGCCTTTAGGGGTTTTCCCTTGTGGGCCGGGTGTCCCGAGGCCGGGAGGACGGGGCGCGGTACTCTCACGGGAGCGGCGATCAGGAGGGCTCCTGGTCGGCCAGGCGCCGCAGCCGGTAGAGCAGCTCCAGCGCCTGGCGGGGGGTGAGATCGTCCGGTTCGGTGTCGCGCAGGGTCTCCAGCACCGGGTGGGCGGCCGGGGAGGCGAAGAGCGGAAGCTGGGGTTGGCCGGGAGGAGGGGGAGCCCGCTCCTCCGGCCGTGACTCCAGCTCGTGCAACTTGGCCCGGGCCGCCTCGATCACGATCGGCGGGATGCCTGCCAGTGCCGCCACGTGGAGGCCGTAGCTGCGGTCCGCGGGACCCTCCCGCAGGGCGTGGAGGAAGACGATGCGGTCACCGTGCTCGACCGCGTCCAGATGGACGTTGACGACCCCCGGCTGCTCGTCGGCGAGGGTCGTCAGCTCGAAATAGTGGGTGGCGAAGAGGGTGAAGGCGCGCACCTCCCTGGCCAGATGGGTGGCACAGGCCCAGGCGAGGGAGAGCCCGTCGTAGGTGCTGGTGCCACGTCCGATCTCGTCCATGAGCACCAGACTCTGCTCGGTGGCGTTGTGCAGGATATTGGCGGTCTCGGTCATCTCCACCATGAAGGTGGAGCGGCCCGAGGCGAGGTCGTCCGAGGCGCCGATGCGGGTGAAGATGCGGTCCAGGGGCCCCAGCTCGGCCGATTCCGCCGGCACCCACGAGCCGGCATGGGCGAGCAGGGCGATCAGCGCCGTCTGCCGCATGTAGGTGGACTTGCCCCCCATGTTGGGGCCGGTGATGATCAGCATCCGTCTGTGCTCTTCCACCACCGTGTCGTTGGCCACGAAAGGCCCCTCGGTGAAGCGCTCCACCACCGGGTGGCGGCCGCCGACGATCCGCAGTCCCGGGGCGTCCCGGAAGGAGGGGCGGCAGTAGTCGAGGCTCTCGGCCCGCTCGGCGAGATTGCTCAGCACGTCCAGTTCGGCCAGCGCCCGGGCGAGGCGCTGGAGGGGCTCCAGATGGTCGATGAGGATCTCCAGCAGCCCATCGTAGAGCTGCTTTTCGCGGGCCAGGGCACGCTCGCGGGCCGACAGCACCCTCTCCTCGAACCGTTTCAGCTCCTCGGTGATGTAGCGCTCCGCGTTCTTCAGGGTCTGGCGGCGGGTGTAATCGGCGGGGATCCGGTCGCTGTGGGCCTTGCCCACCTCGATGTAGTAGCCGTGGACCCGGTTGTAGGCCACTTTCAGGGTCTGGATGCCGGTGCGTTCCCGCTCCCGTTTCTCCAGGTCGAGCAGGAACTGGTCGGCGTTGCGGCTCAGATCCCGCAGTTCGTCCAGTTCGCCGTCGTATCCCTCGGCGATCACCCCCCCGTCGCGGATGAGGTGGGGGGGCGACTCCACCAGCGCCCTGCGGAGCAGGGCATGGAGTTCCTCGTGGTCTCCCAGGTGGTGGGCCAGCTCCAGCAGGCGGGGAGCAGGCAGGCCCGCCAGCAGGGTGGCCAGGTCCGGCACCCGGCCGAGGGCACCACGCAGGGTGGTGAGATCACGGGGGCGGGCGCTGCGCAGGGCGACCCGGGCGAGGATCCGCTCCAGGTCGCCGATGCCGCGAAGCTGCTCGTGCAGGCTGGAGGTGGTTCCGGTGTCGATGAGGGTGCCGATCACCTGGTGACGCGCCTCGAGCACTGAGTGATCCCGCAGCGGGCGATGCAGCCAGCGGCGCAGCAGTCGTCCCCCCATGGGGGTCGCGGTACGGTCCAGCACGCCGGCCACGGTACATTCGTGGTCACCCGAGAGGCTGCGGTCGAGTTCCAGGTTGCGGCGAGTGGCGGGATCGAGAAGGACACTCTCGTCGTGGCGTTCGACGGAAAGGCCGCGAATGTGGGGAAGCGCGGTGCGCTGGGTCTCCTGCACGTAGTGGAGAAGGGCGCCGGCGGCGGAGATCGCCAGGGGAAGCTCCTCGCAGCCGAATCCCGCCAGATCCCGGGTTCCGAACTGCTGCAGCAACAGCCCTCGGGCGGAGGTGGTCTCGAAATGCCAGGGCGGCAACTGGCGCCGGTGGTAACGCTCGGGGAGGGTGGCGTGCAGAGGGTCGTCCTCGGCCACCAGCAGTTCCGCCGGCCGCAGTCGCTCCAGTTCCGAGTGCAGGGCGGACGGACCTGTCAGCTCCTGGACCACGAAGCGGCCGGAGGAGAGATCGAGGGCGGCCACCCCCGTCCGTTCACCCCGCGAACAGAGGGCGACCAGCAGGTTGTCGCGGTGCTCGTCCAGCAGACCCTCCTCGGTGAGGGTGCCCGGCGTGACGATCCGCACCACCTTGCGCTCGACCGGCCCCTTGCTGCGCGCCGGATCGCCGATCTGTTCGCAGATCGCCACCGACTCGCCGAGGCGGACCAGCTTCGCCAGATACTGGTCCACCGAATGGACCGGAACGCCGGCCATCGGGATCGGTTCCCCGGCAGACTGCCCACGCTGGGTCAGGGTGATGTCCAGCAGCTTCGCCGCCCGTCGGGCGTCCTCGTAGAAGAGCTCGTAGAAATCTCCCATGCGGTAGAAGAGCAGGATCTCGGGGTGCTCCGCCTTGATCCGCAGGTACTGCTGCATCATGGGGGTGTGGCTGGACAGATCGCTCGGTGTCATGGATGCTCTCGAAAAACGAATTGGGCGGACCTGGACTGGGCGTGCGGTTGCCGGAGGGGTTAGTTTGCCGTTTGTGGCAGGAGACGTCGAGGGCCCCGGCCAGGGGGTGGCTCCATTTTCTCCGTTTCGAGGTGCCGGCAACGGCCCCGTGTGACCGTTGCCGCCGGCCGGCGGTACAATGGTCACAGGTGACCGCCACGGAAGATGGCGGATGGGAGAGAAGGGCTTCGAAGGGGAGAGTGGTGATGGATGCAATTCCGCTGGCCGCCCGGGTGGGGGAACGGATGATCGCCTCATGCCGGATCCTGACAACGGCCGAGTCGTGTACCGGTGGACTGATCGCCGCGGCGGTGACGGCGGTTCCCGGCAGTTCCGCCTGGTTCGATCGTACCTTTGTCACCTACAGCAACCTGGCCAAGCAGGAGCTGCTGGGGGTTCGCCCCTCGACGCTCGAGCGGCACGGGGCGGTGAGCGGGGAGACCGTCCGGGAGATGGCCGAGGCGGCCCTCTGCCGCAGTCATGCGGACATCTCCGTGGCCGTCTCCGGCATCGCCGGGCCGGGAGGCGGAACGCCGGAGAAGCCCGTCGGAACCGTCTGGATCGCCTGGGCGGGCCGCCGGTTCGAGACCGAGGCCCGCTGTCACCATTTCTTCGGCGACCGCGAGATGGTGCGGGAACAGACGGTCGTGACGGCCCTCGAGGGTGTCCTGCGGCAGCTCGATCGTGGCCTCTGACCTGCGGCGGCTGTTCGTCGCCCTCTGGCCGGAGCGACGCGAACAGGTAAAGCTCCATCGCTCATCGGCGGTGCTGTTGCCGAAGGGCGCGCGGGCGGTCGCGACGGCCAACCTCCATCTCACCCTCCGCTATCTGGGGCCGGTGGCGGTCGGGCAGCAGGCGTGCGTGGAGAGCGAACTGGCCGAGGTGGCGGGGCCCGCCTTCTCCCTCTGTCTCGATCGCCCCGGATATTTCGAACGGCCCCAGGTGGTGTGGATAGGGAGCGCCGCTCCTCCCCAGGCGCTCTTCGCCCTCCAGCAGCGGGTGGAGAAGCGGCTGGCGAGATGCGGTTTCGCGCCGGAATCCCGCCCCTTCGTCCCCCATGTGACGGTGGCCCGGAAGGTGCAGCGGAGGCCCCGTTTCCCCCCCTTCGAGGCGGTGACGTGGCAGGTGCGCCGCCTGGCCCTGGTGGAGTCGCTGAGCGAGCCCGCGGGCGTGCGCTACCGTCTGGTCCGCTGCTGGCATCTCGGTTTCGCCGCAGAGCGGGGGCCCTCCGGTTCGTGACGAGGTCCGCGGGGGTTCCCCGGCGCCGGCCCGAGGGGCGGCAGAACCGTTCCGCGTCCCCCTCGGCGGCCCGGCGGTGGGTCCACTTCGCCGTCTCCTCCCCCGGGGGGGCGGACGCCGGCGAGGCCCCCCGCCGAGCTTCACCCTCTCTCCCAATCTATGGGATAATGCCGGCTTTGGGAAACCGTCCGTCATCGGGCCGCCCCGACCCTACCCAATCAGCTCGCGGAGAACCAATGGACGAGAACAAGCGGAAGGCACTGAGTGCCGCCCTCACCCAGATCGAACGCCAGTTCGGCAAGGGATCGGTCATGCGCCTGGGGGACTCCCAGGGTGTGCGGGACATCGAGGCGATCTCCACCGGCTCCCTGGGGCTGGATGTGGCCCTGGGCATTGGTGGACTGCCGCGGGGCCGGGTGGTCGAGATCTACGGCCCGGAGTCCTCGGGCAAGACCACCCTCACCCTGCAGGTGATCGCCGAGGCGCAGAAGCTGGGTGGCACGGCCGCCTTCGTGGATGCAGAGCACGCCCTCGATCCCCAGTATGCCGCCCGCCTGGGGGTCAACGTGGACGACCTGCTGGTCTCCCAGCCCGATACGGGTGAGCAGGCGCTGGAGATCACCGACATGCTGGTCCGTTCCGGCGCGGTGGACGTGGTGGTGGTGGACTCGGTGGCGGCACTGACTCCGAAGGCGGAGATCGAGGGGGACATGGGCGACTCCCATGTGGGGCTCCAGGCGCGGCTCATGTCCCAGGCGCTGCGCAAGCTCACCGCCAACATCAAGCGCTCCAACACGCTGGTGATCTTCATCAACCAGATCCGCATGAAGATCGGCGTCATGTTCGGCAATCCGGAGACCACCACCGGGGGCAACGCCCTCAAGTTCTACGCCTCGGTGCGCCTCGACATCCGCCGCATCGGCGCCATCAAGAAGGGGGACGAGGTGATCGGCAACGACACCCGGGTCAAGGTGGTCAAGAACAAGGTGGCCCCCCCCTTCAAGCAGGTGGAGTTCGAGATCCTCTACGGCGAAGGGATCTCCCGGGAGGGGGAGATCATCGATCTGGGCGTCAAGCACGGTCTGGTGGAGAAGTCCGGTTCCTGGTACGCCTACAACGGCGACCGCATCGGCCAGGGCAAGGACAACGTGCGCAACTTCCTCAAGGAGAACCCGGAGATCGCCGCCGAGATCGAGCAGCAGTTGCGGGAGAAACTGCTCGATCTGCCCAAGGGTGAGACGGCCGAGGCGGAGGCCGGCAGCGAGGCGTGAGCATCGCCGAGGCGCGCAACCGCGCCGTGGCCCTGCTCGCCAGGCGCGAGCACTCGCGGCACGAACTGCGGCGCAAGCTGCTCCAGGCGGGGTACGAAGAGACGGTCGTCGAGGCGGCCCTGGAGGAACTGGCCGGCGAGGGACTGCAGAGCGACCGGCGGTTCGCCGAGATATTCATCCACTCCCGTGTCGGCCGGGGGCAGGGGCCGGTGCGGATCCTCCGGGAACTCTCCGAGCACGGTGTCGACGCCTCCCTCGCGGGGGAGCTGATGGAAGCGCTGGAGGTGGACTGGTCGGTATTGGCCGAGGAGGTCCGCCGGCGCAGGTTCGGCGCCGAACTGCCCACCGAGTGGAAGGAGAGGGCACGACAGGCGCGTTTCCTCGAATACCGCGGTTTCCGCCACCACCATTTCGCCGCCCTGCTGGACAATGGGGCTTGGCATCCTTGAAAACGCCAGTTGTCAAGGACCTGTCCGGCACCGTTCTCCGCCACTTTCCCTGGCGCCGGGGAGTCGGGGGGGAGGCGGATCCTCGGGGACCGGCTGCGGCCTCCTGGACGAGATCCCACACGGCAGGTTTCGGAAGCCCGGTTTTTCGACAGCCTGTATTGAGACGAGACAGCCACGGAACCACGACAGAACATGAAAAGCAGCGCGGAAATCCGATCCACCTTTCTCGAATTCTTCCGGCAGCGGGGCCACGAGGTGGTGCCCAGCAGTTCGCTGGTTCCGGCCAACGATCCCACACTCCTTTTCACCAACGCCGGCATGGTGCAGTTCAAGGATCTCTTCCTCGGTCGGGAGAAGCGTCCCTACACCCGCGCCTGTTCCGCCCAGCGCTGTGTCCGTGCCGGCGGCAAGCACAACGATCTGGAAAACGTGGGCTATACCGCCCGGCACCACACCTTTTTCGAGATGCTGGGCAACTTCAGTTTCGGTGACTACTTCAAGCGCGAGGCGATCCACTACGCCTGGGAGCTGCTCACCGAGGTCTACGGCCTCCCCGCAGAACGTCTCTGGGTGACCGTCTACCAGGAGGACGACGAGGCGGCCGAGATCTGGTTGAAGGAGATCGGCGTCGACCCCGCCCGCTTCACCCGCATCGGCGACAAGCCCGGCGGCAAGCGCTACGAGAGCGACAACTTCTGGTCCATGGGCGACACCGGTCCCTGTGGCCCCTGCACCGAGATCTTCTACGATCACGGTCCGGAGATCCCCGGGGGGCCTCCGGGCACTCCGGAAGAGGATGGTGACCGCTACGTGGAGATCTGGAACCTGGTCTTCATGCAGTACGACCGGGCGGCGGACGGAACCATGAAGCCTCTTCCCAAGCCGTCGGTGGATACCGGTATGGGCCTCGAGCGGCTTGCCGCTGTCCTGCAGGGGGTCCACTCCAATTACGACATCGACCTCTTCCGCAACCTGATCCGCGCCGCCGCCGAGGCGACCGGCTGCGACGACCTCTCCAGCAACTCGCTGAAGGTGATCGCCGACCACATCCGCTCCTGTGCCTTCCTGATCGTGGATGGCGTTCTCCCCTCCAACGAGGGGCGTGGCTACGTGCTGCGCCGGATCATCCGCCGGGCCATCCGGCACGGTCACAAGCTCGACTGTCGCCAGCCCTTCTTCCACCGCCTGGTGGGGCCGCTGGAGGCGGAGATGGGTGACGCCTATCCGGAGCTGCGCGAGGCGCGCGCCCAGGTGGAACAGACCCTGTTGCGCGAGGAGCAGCGTTTCGCCGAGACCCTCGACCAGGGGCTGCGGATCCTGGACGAGGCCCTGGCGGATCTGGAAGGAGAGGTGATCCCCGGCGAGCTCGCCTTCAGGCTCTACGACACCTACGGGTTCCCGGTCGACCTTACCGCCGACATCGCCCGTGAGCGGGGGCTCTCCATCGACATGGAGGGGTTCGAGCGGGAGATGGAGCGGCAGAGGGAACGGGCACGCGCCGCCGGCCACTTCAGCGTCGACCAGAGCCGCGCGGTCGAGCTGGAGGGGGAGACCGAATTCACCGGCTACGACAGGCTGGCCGATCTCGTCACGGTGGAGGCGATCCTCCACGACGGTCGGGAGACAGAGCGGTTGAGTGCGGGTCAGGAGGGGGTGGTCTATCTGGATCACACCCCCTTCTACGCCGAGTCGGGCGGACAGGTGGGTGACACCGGGCGGCTGGTGGGCGAGGGGGTGCGGTTCCGGGTCACCGATACCCGCAAGCAGGGCGCCTTCCACGCCCACTTCGGGGTGGTGGAGGAGGGCGCCCTCGAGCAGGGGGTGAGCGTGGAGGCGAAGGTGGACGAGGAGCGGCGCCGGGCCATCGCCCTCAACCACTCTGCCACCCACCTGCTGCACGCGGCGCTGCGCAAGGTGCTGGGCAGCCACGTGGCGCAGAAGGGATCCCTGGTGGAGCCCGACCGGCTGCGTTTCGACTTCTCCCACGACGAGCCGCTCACCGCCGCGCAGTTGCGGGAGATCGAGGTGATGGTCAACCGGGAGATCCGCAGTGACGTGGAGGTGGAGACCCGCATCAGCAGCTTCGACGAGGCGGTCGCGGCCGGTGCCATGGCCCTGTTCGGGGAGAAGTACGGAGAGCGGGTGCGGGTGCTGAAGATGGGAGATTTCTCCGTCGAACTGTGCGGTGGCACCCACGTTCATCGCCTGGGCGAGATCGGCCTGTTCAAGATCGTCGCCGAATCCGGCATCGCCGCCGGCGTGCGCCGGATCGAGGCGGTGACGGGAGAGGGGGCGCTGGAGTACCTCCACGGCCTGGAAGAACGGCTCGGCCGGATCGCCACGCTCCTGAAGAGCGGGCGTGACGATGCCGACCGCAAGGTGGAGCAGCTCCTGGAGCGCTCGCGCCGGCTGGAGAAGGAGGTGGAGCAGCTCAAGGCGAAACTGGCCCACTCCGCGGTCGGTGATCTCGCCGCCCGGGCCCGCGAGGTGGGGGAGATCAAGGTAGTGGCCGCGCGTCTCGACGGGGTCGACCCCAAGTCCCTCCGCGATTCGGTGGACCGGCTCAAGAACCAGCTCGGAAAGGCGGCGGTAGTGCTGGCCGCGGTCAATGGCGAGAAGGTGAGTCTGGTGGCGGGGGTGACCAAGGCGGAGAGCGCCAGGCTGCGTGCCGGCGATCTGGTCAACTTCGTGGCCCGCCAGGTGGGGGGGAAGGGGGGAGGACGACCCGACATGGCCCAGGCCGGTGGCAACGATCCTTCGAAGCTGGACGAGGCGCTCTCGGCGGTGGCCGAATGGGTCGCCGGCGAGCTCGGCGCCGCTGGCTGAGGATCGCCCTGTGGTGAAGCCCCATTCCCCTTGATATAATCGCCCGCCTTGCGTGGCGTTACTCCGCGCGACCGTAACGGGCCCGGCATGGGCCTTTTTGCTTGATGGCCGGATGCGGGAAGAGGGTGGAGATTCGTTCGCCATCCTCTCCGCGTCCCACTGGAGTTGACTGACGGCGATGGCCATTATCGTACAGAAGTATGGCGGCACCTCGGTGGGCAGTGTCGAGCGCATCGAACACGTGGCCGAGAAGGTGACCAGTTGGCGCGAACGCGGCTACGATGTGGTGGTGGTGGTCTCCGCCATGAGCGGTGAGACCAATCGTCTGATCGAACTGGCCAGGCAGATCGATGCCAGCCCTCCGCCCCGCGAACTCGATGTCCTGCTCTCCACCGGGGAGCAGGTGACCATCGCCCTGCTAAGCATGGCGCTGGAGAAACGGGGCTGTCCGGCGAGATCCTACACCGGCGCGCAGGTGCAGATCCTCACCGACTCCGCCCACAACAAGGCGCGGATCCGCGACATCGACGACGAGCGGATCCATCGCGACTTGGAACAGGGCCGGGTAGTGGTGGTCGCCGGCTTCCAGGGGGTGGACGAAGAGGGCAACATCACCACCTTGGGCCGGGGAGGCTCCGATACCACGGCGGTGGCCCTGGCCGCCGCGCTGAAGGCGGAGGAGTGCCAGATCTACACCGACGTGGACGGGGTCTACACCACCGATCCCCGGGTGGTGCCGGAGGCCCGTCGCCTCGAGCGGATCACCTTCGAGGAGATGCTCGAACTGGCCAGCCTCGGCTCCAAGGTGCTGCAGATCCGTTCGGTGGAGTTTGCCGGCAAGTACAACGTGCCGCTTCGCGTCCTCTCCAGTTTCGAAGAGGGCGAGGGCACACTGATCACCTACGAGGTAGAGGGTATGGAACAAGCGGTCATCTCCGGCATCGCCTTCAACCGGGACGAGGCCAAGCTCACGGTGCTCGGTGTCCCCGACCAGCCCGGTGTGGCATCGGCCATCCTGGGGCCGATCGCCGACGCCAACATCGAAGTGGACATGATCATCCAGAACGTGGCGGAGGACTCCACCACCGATTTCACCTTCACCGTGCACCGCAACGACTACGACAAGGCGATGGTGCTGTTGCGGAACTTTGCCAGGGAGGTGGGTGCCAAAGAGGTCACCGGTGACAACCGCATCGCCAAGATCTCGCTGGTGGGGGTGGGGATGCGTTCCCACGCCGGCATCGCGGCCACCATGTTTCGCGCCCTGGCCGAGGAGGGAATCAACATCCAGATGATTTCCACATCTGAAATAAAGATTTCCGTCGTGGTGGACGAAAAATATCTGGAGCTGGGCGTCCGTGCGCTGCACGAGGCGTTCGCTCTGGACAAGGACCCGAAGCAGGAGACGGCGTAGGGAGTGTCTCCTCTGATGGCCGGCCCTTGCGGGCCGTGGGTGCTCTTTTGGGAGTTAGCAGGATGTTGAAAAAGGCCGTCCTGGCCTTTTTCAACGCCGGAAGCCGGAAATGCGATTTCCGGCTTCCTGACGTTTTCAATGATCTTTCGTCATTGAAAACGGCGGTGCATCCCTGCACCGCGCCACAGGCTGCCGAAAAACGGTGTTTTTCAACAGCCTGTTAGACTGATTCCGGTTTCTTCTTCAATGGGTTGGGGAGATCCGGGACCTGCCCAGGTGGTCAGGGATGCCGCTCCGGCAGGAGGGGTTACGGGTTCCAGACCAGACATGGCTGGCTATAGTTTTCGGTAGAGCGGACGATATCAACAAAAAGGTCGCGAAAAAGGCCGGATGATCGTTGTACCGGAACGTGGTGATTGAATAAGGCAAGGAGACAGGACATGCTAATTCTGACAAGGCGCGTGGGTGAGACTCTGATGATCGGTGATGAGGTCACTGTTACCGTTCTGGGCGTGAAAGGGAATCAGGTTCGGATCGGCGTCAATGCCCCCAAAGACGTGGCGGTCCACCGCGAGGAGATCTATGAACGTATCCAGCGCGAAAAGGGTGAGGCGGCGGCCGGAAATACGGTGGCGGACACCCAGGAATAGACGCGTAGTGTAGCGGTATTCCCCGGCGCGACCGGTCTCCAGCCGGAGATCGGTCGCGCTTTTTGGGGGTTCCGTTTTTCTCCCCCCCTTGGTATCCTTTCGACCTGCCCGAAAACGGGCCAGAACACGGAGAGATGGCCGAGAGGCTGAAGGCGCTCCCCTGCTAAGGGAGTATGGGTTAAAAGCCCATCGAGGGTTCGAATCCCTCTCTCTCCGCCATACACAAGAAGGGGGCCGTCAGGCCCCCTTCTTGTGTATGGCGGAGAGAGAGATCAGGGTCCGAGCCGGGCCCGTCTCCCATGCGGTTCGAAGTCTCCGTCGGTGAAGAGATTGCGGAGCCTGTCGAGGGTGGTCAACCCTCGGAGCCCCGGGTTCGACCACGGAGGCGCGCAGCGCCGGAGTAGCGGCGACCGAAGGGAGCCAATCCCTCTCTCTCATCGTCCAGGAGGCCTCGATGGCCTGCTGGACGATTCGGTATCCGAGCGTGGCCGTCAGGCCCCCTTCTTGTGTATGGCGGAGAGAGAGATCAGGGTCCGAGCCGGGCCCGTCTCCCATGCGGTTCGAAGTCTCCGTCGGTGAAGAGATTGCGGAGCCTGTCGAGGGTGGTCAACCC
>JALTLT010000324.1:11512-12214 GCA_027001815.1 Gammaproteobacteria bacterium
TCGGAGCCCCGGGTTCGACCACGGAGGCGCGCAGCGCCGGAGTAGCGGCGACCGAAGGGAGCCAATCCCCCGGGACCGCCGAGTTGCACTCGGCAATGCCGCCGTAGGCGGCATGATCCGGCACCCCCGTTGGCGCTACGCGCCAGTTACCAAGTACAACTTGGTGCTCCCGGTCCTCCTCGTCACGCCGCTCCTGTGGCGTGACGCGCCACGTGGGACGCTCCCGCGTCCCACGGGCTCCCCAGGTAGCGTCAGAGCCGGCGCGGGGACGTGCCGTCTGCACGGGGACGCGCCGACTGCACGGGTGAATGTCGCTGCCGGTGGCACCATTACCGCACCTTCCCGACACCACGAAGTCAGTGCTTGTCCGCCCTTGACCCTCCCCCCCAATTCTCGGATAATGCGCACCTCCAAACAGCACAAGGCGCCCGTAGCTCAGCTGGATAGAGTACCTGGCTACGAACCAGGTGGTCGGAGGTTCGAATCCTTCCGGGCGCGCCATTTCTACAAGAAAATACAAGCGGTTATGGTGTTATCCAGCCGCTTGTCCTTTCTCGTCCTCTCCATATGTGCCTGAAAATGTGCCAATAAAACCAGGTCGTCTGGTGTTCGGGTACACGGCATACATCGTGTCTTCAGACATTTAAATCTTCACATGGTAGTTGCTTGATTGACGACGCTCTGGTGTCAGGCCAGAAGGTT
>JALTLT010000325.1 GCA_027001815.1 Gammaproteobacteria bacterium
CGCGTCTTCTCCCGCCGCCCTCCCGCTCGGGGAGCGAACCCCGTTACCGGCGAGGGAGGGCGGCGGGAGAAGACGCGAACAGACCATCACCGAACGGGCCGTAGCCGCAACCGACGCAAGGACAGGTGTCATGCATCCACTCTTGAGAAAACTCGATACACTCTCCATCCGCCAGAAGATGAGAATAGGTTTCGGCGTGATCATCGTGCTCCTCACGGTGGTCTCCCTGCAGATCCTGCGGGGGGTGTGGAGCATCCGCGACACCAGCGAGACACTGGTCAACGACAACCAGGAGACGCTCATCGCCAGCCTGGAACTCAAGGCGGAGATCACCGAGATGCTGCGGGGGCTCGGCTTCTTCCTCCTGACCAAGCGCGCGGAGGAGCGGGCCACCTTCAAGAAGGAGATCGAGCGGGCCCTGGTACGGGTCGACCAGCTCCGCCGCTACGCCTCCGCTCAGGACGACATGGAATCGGTGCCGATCGTCGAGGCCATAGGCGAGGATATCCGGCGTATCCAGGCCTACGAGGACGAGATGATCGAACTGGCGGAATCCAATCTCAAGAATCTGCCGGCACTGGGTTACGCCACCGACAACATCAATCCACTGGTCCAGGATATTCTCAACAACATCAACGAGATTCTCACCATCGAGCTGGAAACCCCGGAGAACCGGCGGCGTATGGAGGTGATCTCGGCGCTCTACGACATGCGCTACTACTGGACCCGCATGATGAGTGCCATTCGCGCCTTCCTCGGCTTCCGCAGCGAGGTGAACCGGGAGGAGATCAGGACCTTTCTCGAGACCTTCGACGAGAGGTTCGCGGAACTGCGGACGCTGCTGGGCGACCAGCTCGAGTTCGAGCAGGAGATCTCCCTCTCCGCCCTCGGCGAGGAGCGTGCCCGATTCGACAACGTGCTCGCCGAGCTGGTGAGACTGCACAGCGGCGAGCAGTGGCGCAGGGACGCCTGGCTGATCCGCAGCAAGATCGACCCGCTGGTGGTCCAGCTCCACCAGCGGATCGCCCGGCTGGTGGAGCTCCAGCGCAACCAGAGCCGCGCCACCGCCGATGCTCTCCTCGAACTGGAGACGGAGATCGCCATCACCGATCTCGTCCTGATCGCTTTCGGCATCTTCGTCGTGCTGCTGCTCAGCTACCTCCTCTCCCGCGGCATCATTCGCCCCATGGGCGAGGCGGTGGATGCAGGGCTGCAGTCGCTCACCGACGTGATGCAGGATCTGGAGATCGACGACCCCGAACTGCTGCGGGCGGCGGGCGAGCGCCCCCACGACGAGATCCACTCCGCCACCCGCACCTTCCGCGCCATCTCCGACGCCCTGCACAGGGCGGTCCAGCAGCAACGGCACTACACCCGCGAACTGGAAGAGAAGGTGGACCGGATCCTCCAGGTGGTGGAACAGGCGGCCCGCGGCGATCTTACCGGCCACCTGGACAGCTTCGGCGGGAGCGACACCATCGACGCCCTCGCTCGCAGCGTCCAGGGCATGATCGACAACCTCAACACCCTGGTCACCCAGGTCCAGAAGGAGGGGTTGCAGGTGGGTACCAGCGCCACCACCATCGCCGCAGCGGCCCGGCAGCAGGAGGCGACCGCCGCGGAACAGGCCGCGAACACCACCCAGATCATGGCCACGGTGACCGAGATCAACGCCACCACCCAGGATCTGCTGCGTACCATGGAGGAGGTCAAGCAGCTCTCGGCGGAGACCGCCGCGGATGCCCAGGACGGCTACAGCGCTCTCTCCACCATGGAGGACAGCATGCGCTTCATGAGCGATGCGACCGCCACCATCAGCGCCAAGCTGGGGGTCCTCAGCGAGAAGGCGGCCAACATCGGCCAGGTGGTCACCACCATCAGCAAGGTGGCGGACCAGACCAATCTTCTTTCCCTCAACGCCGCCATCGAGGCGGAAAAGGCGGGAGAGTACGGCCGGGGATTCTCGGTGGTGGCCACCGAGATCCGCCGTCTCGCCGACCAGACCGCCGTGGCCACCTGGGACATCGAACAGACCATCAAGGAGATGCAGGCCGCCGTCTCCGCCGGCGTGATGGGGATGGACAAGTTCTCCGAACAGATGGGCAGGGGCATGGAAGAGGTGCGCCTGGTCACCGGCCGGCTGGGAAGGATCATCGAACAGGTCCAGTCCCTCAATCCCCGTTTCGAGGAGGTCACGGAGGGGATGCAGATGCAGGCCACCGGCGCCGAACAGATCAGCGAGAGCATGGTGCAGCTCAACGAGACGGCGCAGCAGACCGCGCGCGCCATCCACCATGCCAACGACTCCATCAACCAGCTTCGGGAGGCGGCCCAGCGACTCCAGGAAGGGGTCACCCGATTCAAGGTGAACGCCGGATAAGGAGAACCGCCCATGCGGTGCAGCAGCAGCGACGAAGCGCTTGCCCTCATCACGGCCCGGATCCGCCAGTGGCTGGGGCTGGCGGAGGAGAGTCTCGTCGATTCCGCCATCCACTCCGCGATCCGGCGCAGGATGGCCGGCTGCTCCGTCTCCTCCGTGACCGACTACCTCCCCTTTCTCGAGCAGGAGCAGGAGATGGCCCTGCTGCTCGACGAGGTGGTGATCCCCGAGACCTGGTTCGCCCGGGACGAGAAGCCGTTCACCGCGCTGGTGGACGCCGTGCGGGGTCACCTGCTGGCGGCCGCCGGGGAGCGCCCCCTTCACCTGCTCAGCGCGCCCTGCTCCACCGGCGAGGAGCCCTACTCCATGGCCATCGCCCTCATCGAGGGGGGCGTGGCACCGTCCCTGTTCCGGATCGACGCCGTCGACATCTGCCACCGCTCCCTCGCCCAGGCACGCGAAGGAAGCTATGGCAGCCACTCCTTCCGCGGGGACATGCCGGAGCGGTGGATCATTCGCCATTTCGAACCCACCCCGGAGGGCTACCGTGTCCGCCCGGAGATCCGGCAACAGGTCCGTTTCCGGCAGGGCAATCTCCTGGAACTCGATGCCTGCTGCGAGACCGCCCTCTACGACGTCATCTTCTGTCGCAACCTCCTCATCTACCTGGAGGATCGTTACCGCAGGACGCTCCTCGAGGAGCTCCACCGGCGGCTGGTGCCCGGCGGACTGCTGGTCGTCGGCCACAGCGAGGCCCCCCGCATCCCCCGGGAACTCTTCCGGGAGTGGGGGGCACCCGGCTGTTTCGCGTTCGCGCGGCGGCGGCCCGAGGAGAGCGAACCGCCCGTCGTTCCCTCTCCTCCCCGCCGCGCCCGTCGCCGG
>JALTLT010000326.1 GCA_027001815.1 Gammaproteobacteria bacterium
CAGGTTCTCGCGCAGGATCTTCTCCTTGTGGACGATCTGTCGTTCCGGAGCCAGATGCTGGAGAGCGCATCCTCCGCAGTAGCCGAAGTGGGGACAGCGGGGCTCCACCCGCTCCGGCGACGGTTCCAGTACCCGGACGGTCTCGGCCACGTCGTAACTGCGCCGGGTGAAGAGATAGCGGGCCTCCACGCGCTCCCCTGGCAGCGCTCCCTCGACGAAGACGGTCTTGCCGTCGATCCTCGCCACGCCACGGCCGTCGTGGGCAAGATCCTCGATCTCCGCCAGGAAGGGTTCGGCCGGCGGACGCCGGTTTCGGCGACGGCCCATCAGGCGGGAAAGACGCCGGTGGAGAGATAGCGGTCCCCCCGGTCACAGACGATGGTGACGATCACGGCATTCTCCAGCCCGCTCGCCAGGTCGAGGGCCGCGGCCACCGCCCCTCCGGAGGAGATGCCGGCGAAGATCCCCTCCTCGGCGGCCAGCCGGCGGGCCATCTCCTCCGCCGCCTCCTGAGTCACCTCCAGTACCCGGTCCACCCGGCCGGGATCGTAGATCTTCGGCAGGTAGGCCTCGGGCCAGCGGCGGATGCCGGGGATGCTCGCCCCTTCCGCAGGATGGACGCCGAAGATCTCGATCCTCTCGCTCTTCTCCTTGAGGAAGCGGGCCGTGCCCATGATGGTGCCGGTGGTGCCCATGGAGCTGACGAAGTGGGTGACGGTACCGCCGGTATCGCGCCAGATCTCGGGACCGGTGGTCAGGTAGTGGGCCTCGGGATTGTCCGGGTTGGAGAACTGATCGAGCACCCTGCCCCTGCCCTCTGCCTGCATCTGCAGGGCGAGATCCCGTGCCTCTTCCATGCCGCCCTCACGGGAGACCAGCACGATTTCGGCACCATAGGCACGCATCACCGCCCGGCGCTCCACGCTCATGTGTTCCGGCATGATCAGGACCATGCGGTAGCCACGAATGGCCGCGGCCATGGCCAGGGCGATGCCCGTATTCCCGGAGGTGGCCTCCACCAGGGTGTCGCCCGGCCGGATCTCGCCGCGCTCCTCGGCGCGGCGGATCATGTTGATGGCGGGACGATCCTTCACCGAACCGGCCGGATTGTTGCCCTCCAGCTTCACCAGCAGGGTGTTGTTGCTGCCCGCAGAGAGGCGCTGCAGCCGGACCAGCGGCGTGTTGCCGATGAACTGCTCGATGGTGGGAAATTCCATGGGATTTTGACCGAAATGGGGGAACTTTCTGATTATACTATTCCCAACTCCGCATCTCGAGGAACGCAATGAACGCTTCCCCACAGGGGTTCGCTCACCGATTGCCGGGCCGACTCGCGCCGGCGCTGGTCGCCATTGCGTTGCTCAGCGCCCTCTATATCGGCGTCGGCCTCCACTGGATCAACGACGAATTCGACTCGCGGGGCTCCGCCATGGCGGGCGAGCTCCTGCCGGTGGAGATCCGCGCCCTGGACGAGGGCGACCCTCAGCGTCTCTCGGAGATCGCCGACCGGATGCTGGCTCACCGGGGCATCGTCGCGGTAGAGCTTCTTTCACCCGGCGGGACCCCCCTGCTCTCCCGGCGCCACGCGGACGCCCTCACCCACACCCTGACCCGTTCAGTCATCCTCCCGCTGGAACTGCAGGGTCGGCCGGCCGGCTCCCTGATCCTCGTCTTCGACACCTCCGACTACCGTGACGCGCGGGAGCAAGTCCTGCTCCAGGGTGCGGGGGGGGCCGCCCTCGCCGTCTTCGTCGCCTGGCTGCTCGCCTTCTTCATCCCGGACGAGCGGCAAGGCGCGGTTGCGGAAGATTCCCCCCTTCGATCCCCCCCCTGCCCCTCCGCCCGATCGACCCCGGCGGCGGGGAACGATGACCCCTCGGCAGCACTGCTGCAACTGGACACCCCCGCCCTGCCGGGTCAGGTGAGAGAGATCCTGGGGAGCATCGAGAGCCAGTACCTGGAGCTGGAGAGAGCCCACAACCGGGTGGTCGAATCGTGCCGGATCAAGGGCGACTTCATGGCCAACGTGAGCCACGAGGTACGCACGCCGATGAATGCCATCATCGGCTTCGGCAATCTGCTCTCTCACACCCCCCTCGACGACGAACAGCGGGCCTGGCTCGATACGGTACGCAGTTCGGCCAGCGCCCTGCTCGCCATCTTCAACGACATTCTCGATTTCGTCCTTCTGGAACAGAACGAGATCCGCATCAACCGCATCCGTTTCGACCTGCGCCAGGTGGTGGAGGATGCGCTGCGCATCTATGCACCCCAGGTCTACGACAAGGGCCTCACCCTCATCCTCCTCTATTACCGGGATGTCCCCCGGGAGATCACGGGCGATCCGGTGCGCGTGCGGCAGGTGATCATGAATCTGGTCTCCAATGCGGTGAAATCGACCTTGCGGGGGGAAATCGCGGTGCGGGTGATGGTGGAAGAGGAGGGGGACGATTCGCTGATCCGGATCGATATCCAGGACACCGGTATCGGGCTCAGCGAACAGGATCGCAAGGCGATCCTCGACGCGGTGGAGAGGGGAGACACCGCCATTCTGCGCGGTTTCGGCGGCGTCGGCCTGGGTCTCATCATCAGCAACCACCTGGCCCGCGCCATGGGCGGGCGAATCGGCCTCGACAGCGAGCTCGGCAAGGGCACCCGCTGCTGGTTCTCCTTCCGGGTGGATACGGAACGGCAGTGTGATTCCCCCGAGGAGGTGGCAAGACACCGCGGGCGCTGTCTGCTCTACGACCGGCACGACCTCTCCCGCCTCTCCATCCGTCACCTTCTGGAACAGGAGGGACTGGAGGTTCTGGAGGCGAGTCACGGCGGGGCCCTCGAAGCACCCCTGACCGAGGGCGAGAGCCTGGATCTCATCGTCCTCAGCCTCGACCGCCGCGAACTGGTCTCTTCCCTGGCGGCGGAGCTGATCGAGATGGTCGGATCCCTCGCCCCCCATACTCCCAGCCTGGCGCTGGTCGACTCGGTAGACAGCTCGGTACTGGACTCGGTGCGTCGGCTGGGTACCTCCACCTGTCTGGGCAAGCCGCTGCGAATGCGGGAGATGGAGGCGACGCTCGCCACCCTTCTGGGAGAATCCCCGACATTGGAGGAGGAGGGTGGCATCCCGGGGCCGGATCTCTCCGGCATCCATGTCCTGGTGGTGGACGACAACGACATCAATCGCAAGCTGGCCCTCTCGCTCCTGAGGAAGCAGGGGGCCGACGTGACCCCCGCCGCAAATGGCGTGGAGGCCCTGC
>JALTLT010000327.1 GCA_027001815.1 Gammaproteobacteria bacterium
GTTCCCGCCGGCTGCCAGCGAGGGACCAGATGGCGCTTGCCGTTGCCGATCAGGTCGGCGCGTCCCATCCTCTTGAGGGCGTCCCGCAGCAGTGGCCAGTTGTCCGGGTCGTGGTAGCGGAGAAAGGCCTTGTGCAACCGCCGCTGTCGCAGGCCCCTGGGGGTGAAGACGCGCTCGCCGTTCCTGCGGACCCGGCGCAGCGGGTTGTAGCCGCTATGGTACATGGCGGTGGCGGTGGCCATGGGCGATGGCAGGAAGGCCTGCACCTGGTCGGCGCGGAAGCCGTTGCGCTTGAGCCAGAGGGCCAGGGCGAGCATGTCCTCGTCGGTGGTGCCCGGGTGGGCGGCGATGAAGTAGGGAATCAGGTACTGCTCCTTGCCCGCCTCCCGGGAGAAGCGGTCGAACATCACCTTGAAGCGGTCATAGGTGCCGATGCCGGGCTTCATCATCTTCGACAGGGGTCCCGCCTCGGTGTGTTCGGGGGCGATCTTCAGGTAACCGCCCACGTGGTGGGTGACCAGCTCGCGCACGTAGTCGGGGGAACGGACCGCCAGGTCGTAGCGCAGGCCGGAGGCGATCAGCACCTTCTTCACACCGGCGATCGCGCGTGCCTTCCGGTAGAGGCTCACCAGCGGCCCGTGATCGGTTCCCAGATTGCGGCAGATGTCGGGATAGACGCAGCTCGGGCGCCGGCAGGCCGCCTCCACCCGTCGGTCACGGCAGGCGAGGCGGTACATGTTGGCGGTGGGCCCGCCCAGGTCGGAGATGACCCCCGTGAAACCGGGCACTTCGTCACGGATGGTCTCGATCTCCCGCAGGATGGAGGCCTCCGAGCGGCTCTGGATGATCCGCCCCTCGTGTTCGGTGATGGAGCAGAAGGTGCAGCCGCCGAAGCAGCCGCGCATGATGTTGACCGAGAAGCGGATCATCTCGTAGGCGGGGATGTTGCGATCTCCGTAGGCGGGATGGGGGCGCCGGGTGTAGGGGAGAGCGAAGACGCGGTCCAGCTCGTCGGTGGTGAGTGGCACGGGGGGCGGATTGATCCATACCCACCGCCCTCCCTGATCCTGGATCAGGGCCCGCGCATTGCCCGGGTTGGTCTCCAGATGGAGCACCCGCGAGGCGTGGGCGTAGAGGGCGGGATCCTCCAGTACCGCCTCGAAAGACGGCATGCGGATCACCGTGCGCTCCGGATCGCTGCGGCGTCGCCGCTCCAGGCGCACCACCTGGCCACTCTCCTCGCAGGGAGGACGCTGCTCCGCATAGGGGTTCGGCGGTGGTGTCACCGGCCCCGGGTCGTCCAGTTGCGTGGAGTCGATCACCGCCCACCCCTCGGGCACCGACCGATCCAGTACCGCCGTCCCCCGGATCCCCACCAGATCCGCCACAGATTCTCCAGCGGCCAGCCGATGGGCGATCTCCACGATCTGCCGTTCGCCGTTGCCGTAGACGAGGAGATCCGCCTTGGCGTCGGCGAGAATGGAGCGGCGCACCTTGTCGGACCAGTAGTCGTAGTGGGCGATGCGCCGCAGGCTCGCCTCGATGCCGCCGATCACCAGCGGCACGTCCCGGAAAGCCTCGCGGCAACGCTGGCTGTAGACGATCACCGAGCGGTCGGGCCGCCGTCCCCCCGCCCCGTCCGGGGTGTAGGCGTCGTTGGAGCGGATGCGCCGGTCGGAGGTGTAGCGGTTGACCATGGAGTCCATGTTGCCGGCGGTCACGCCGAAGAAGAGGTTGGGCCGACCGAGACGGGCGAAGTCCTCAACCGATCGCCAGTCGGGCTGGGCGATGATTCCCACCCGGAAGCCGTGCGCCTCCAGCACCCGTCCGATCACCGCCATGCCGAAACTGGGGTGATCCACGTAGGCGTCACCGGTGACCAGAACGATGTCGCAACTGTCCCATCCCAGGTCGTCCATCTCCTCGCGACTCATGGGCAACACCGGGGCGGGCGTGAACTTCCACGCCCAGTGGCGTCTCCAGGAGGAGAAGAGATGAGGGGCCTCGGGGGGGCTGGGCAGCAGGTCGGGTCTCATGGGCAAGTCGCGAAGCTTGGCACGCTGTTGAAAAACACCGTTTTGTCGGCAGCCTGTGCCGTGGTGCATGGATGCACCGCCGTTTTCGATGAGGCCAGCAGCCTGTCGGACTTCAAGCTGAAGGTCACTCCGCCCCGAGAGGCGGGAAGGCCCTCCCGGGGGCGTTGGCGGCAGGGATGCCGCCAACGAGCCCCCAGGGATGGGTTCACGGCGTCCCCCGGGAGGGCCTTCCCGCCTCTCGGGGCCCCGCGGAAAGCACCAGAATCTGACCGTCTGTCAAAGTCCGACAGGCTGCTGGCCTCATCGAAAACGTGAGGAAGCCGGAAATCGAATTCTCGGCTTCCGGCGTTGAAAAAGGCCAGGACGGCCTTTTTCAACATCCTGTCAGAAGGGCCAGAACCACCAGCCGCCATCGAGATCGTCCTCGCACCCCTTGAGCTGGGTGCGGTAGCTGGCAGCGCGCCGCTCCACCTTGCGCGCCACCTTGACGAGCCACGGCTTCTTGCGATAGCTCTTCCGCTTGTAGCCGCCGTGGCCCTCGTGGTAGGCGAGGTACTGGTTGTAGGCATCCCACTTGGAGATGCCGAGGGTCCGGTGGCTGAGGTCGCAGTACCAGCCGATGAAGTCCACCACGTCCTCGAACTCGTCCCGGTCGGCCCAGCGATTGCCGGTCTTCTCCCGGTACCAGTCCCAGGTGGCGTCCTTTACCTGGGCGTAGCCGTAGGCGGACGACTTGCGGCCCCACGGGATCACCCACAACAGATAGTCACGCGGTGCCTTGGCATCGTGCTTGAAGCGCGACTCCTGGTAGATGATGGCGAGCTGGACGTGGATCGGCACACCCCACTTCTTCTCGGCGCGGCGGGCCGCCTTGTACCAGTCGTCCTTCTCGCTGAAGATGGCGCAGCCATCCTCGATGTTGGAGGGAGGGGTGGTACTGCACCCCGCCGCGGTGAGCAGCAGAAGCGCGGAAAGGAGGAGTGGCGTGCGGCGGCGGGTCATCTCTCTGCGGGGAAGTGGCGAATCGGCATCGGGAGGACGCTTCCGGCCCCGAACCCGCCTCCATGATACCAAATCCGTCTCCCTGCCGCGCCCTCTTGAGACCCGCCCTGTTGGGAGCAAATAAACTGTCCGGACTTGTAGCACGTGATTTGTCCGGTTTCATGGTAGCCGAGGAGGTGCGCCATGAGACGGACAGAACTGCTACAGGAGATCCGG
>JALTLT010000328.1 GCA_027001815.1 Gammaproteobacteria bacterium
GAGGCACCAGAACCTGAACACCTGTCAAAGTCCGACAGGCTGCCGGCCTCATTGAAAACGGCGGTGCATCCATGCACCGCGGCACTGGCTGCCGATCCATCTTCCCGCCGGGAGCAGGGTGGTGGGCAGCCCCTCTGCATCGTTCCCCGGCCTGTCACCGATCCAGGAGCGCCGTCTCCGCAAGGCGCGCCTCCGGAGTCGTGACCCGCGGTTTCCGGACTCTTTCCCTTTTTCGTGGCCGGAGGAGAAGAGGGGGCGGGTCCTCTATCCACCGAACAGCCGCTGCCACCAGCGGCGCCGGTTGCCCGGTTGCGGCATGGCGTCGAGGTCGTCGGGCGGGATCTTCGAGAGGATCCACCCGGGCAGGGGGGGCGGGGCACCGCTGGAACCGCAGACGCTGCCCAGGTTGTTGGGATCGTAGATCTTCACGAACGAAGGATTTTCCCGGTCGTCCGCATAGACGATGCCACAGTAGTCCTCGTCGTGCTCACGATGGAGAAGGGCATCGATCTCTTCGAGGAATCGCAGCAGCTCCTCGCGGGTGGCCGGGGAGGCGGGGGGTGTCTCACCCACCGCGTAGAGATACCACGCTTCGCCCTCCTGCTGGCGTATCGTCTCCCACAGGGCGTCCAGTTGCGGCCAGCGCAACATGTTGATGAAGCTGCCGCGGAACGCCCGGTAGAAGGCGCTCTCGTTGTCGGGGATCGGGTCCATTGTTCTCCTCTGCATGTGTTCTTCAGCGATTGCGGGGGATCCGTAGCCGCTGCCTGCGCTCCCAGAGTGTTTTGCGGCTGATTCCCAGGCGCTTCGCCAGCTCGGTCTCCGTCATGTGAGCCTCGTTCTCGCGCACGAAACGGACGAAATACTCATCCATGGAGAGAGAGGGAGTCTCTTCACCGCGCCCATCCGGTATCGGCCGATTCTCCGGGATCGACAGGAGATCGGGGCCGATCACTCCATCGTCGCACAGGATTGCGGCACGTTCCATGGCATTCTCCAGCTCCCGCACGTTGCCTGGCCAGGCATAACCGCGGATTGCCGCCATCGCCTCCGGAGACATCCTGAGGGGGGGATGGTTCAGACGTCGGCACGCCTTCTCCAGCAGATAGACGGCCAGCTTGTCGATGTCGTCTCCCCGTTCCCGCAGGGGCGGGAGGCGGATCTCCATCACCCGCAGCCGGAAGTAGAGATCCTCGCGGAACAGGCCCTCTTCCACCAGCGCGTCGAGCTGACGGTGGGTGGCGGCCACCACCCGCAACTCCACCTGGCGGAGATGGTCGGAACCGAGCCGCCGGACCTCGCCGTTCTGCAGCACCCTCAGCAGCCGCGCCTGGGCGTTGAGGGGCAGCTCTCCCACCTCGTCGAGGAAGAGGGTGCCGCCACTGGCTGCCTCCACCAGGCCGTGGCGGCTCTCGAGGGCATTCTGGAAAGCGCCTCTCTCGTGACCGAACAGCTCCGACTCGATGAGGGTCTCGGGGATGGAGGCGCAGTTGACCGGCACGAACGGGCCGTCGCGATAGGGGCTGCTCTCATGCAGGGCGCGCGCCACCAGCTCCTTGCCGGTACCCGATTCGCCGAGTATCAGCACCGTGGTGTCGGTGGGAGCCACCCGGCGGATCCGCTCGAAGACGTCCTGCATGGCGGGGCAGTCGCCGACCATCTCCGTGACCGGGTAGCAGTCGCTGACTGCCGACTTGAGCGCGGCGTTCTGTCGTTGCAGGCGGCTCTGGCGGAGGATGCGCTCCACCAGCAGCACCATCTCCTCGTGGTCGAAGGGTTTGGAGATGTAGTCCACCGCGCCCATCTTCATGGACTGGACCGCCGAGCGCACGCTGGCGTAACTGGTCATGATGAGTACGGGGGTTCCTTCCCCCAGTTCGATGAGTTCGGTACCGGCACCGTCCGGCAGCCGCAGGTCGGCGATGACCAGATCCTTGTCCTCCATGCGGCTCTCTTTCGCCTCGCCGATGCTGCCCGCCTCTTCCACCTGGTGGCCGTGGCGCTCGAGGAGACGTCGCAGCGCCTGCCGGATGATCGCCTCGTCCTCCACGATCAGCAGATTGCTCATGATGCGCCACCCTCCCCCCGTATGGCTGCCGACAGGCGCTCACCGCCGGCAAGGGGAAGCCTGATGTTGATCCGGGTTCCTCGCGGTTCACGTGGCGCGATGCCGATGGTGCCGCCGTGCTCGTGGATGATGTTGTAGGCGAGCGCCAGACCGAGCCCGGTCCCCTCGCCGGCCGGCTTGGTGGTGAAGAAGGGCTCGAAGACCCGGTCACGGATCTCCTCGGGCAGGCCGCAGCCCTGGTCGAGTACCTCGATGAAGGCCTCGCCACCTCGGGCGACGGCGCGCACCTCGACGCGTCCCCCTTCCGGGGAAGCATCGCAGGCGTTGGTGAGGAGGTTGACGAACACCTGGGCGAGTTTGGGCTTGTCGCCACTCACCTGGAGATCGGGGTCGCAGCGGTTGACGATCTGGATGTTCTTTCCCGACTTGGAGAGTCTTACCAGTCGGACCGCGTCTTCGACACAGTAATAGAGGAGGAACGGGCGGGAGATGGTCTCCTCGTTGTCGCCGCCGTGGCTGAAGCTCACCAGGGCGTGGACGATGTTCCCGATACGTCGGGTCTGTTCCAGGATCTGTTCCACGCTCTCCCGGACCAGCGCCTCGTCCGGGTCGTCGCGCAGATTCTGTGCCAGACAGGCGATGCCGGTGACGGGGTTGCCGATCTCGTGGGCCACACCGGCAGCGAGCCGGCCGATGGAGGCGAGTCGCTCGCTGTGGGCCAGTTCCGATTCGAGGGTGTGGAGGTCGGTGAGATCCTCCACCAGCAATGCGGTGCCGCCACCCCCCACGTGGAGGGTGTCGCTGCTGGCCGGCTCCTCGATGGTGGACTTGTGGAGATTGAGCCAGCGGGTGGTATCGCCGATCTTCACCTGCTGCTTGCGCAGATGGTTGTCCTTCTGTTCCATGAAACGGCGAAGGATCTCTCCCCATGGTGAATCGAGGTCTTCCAGCGAGGCGCCGACCGCCTCGTTGCGGCCCACCCCGGAGATCATCTCCATGGCCAGGTTCCAGATCACGATCTCCCCGTCCGGGCCGATGGAGCAGACGCCGAGGGGCAGATCCTGCAGGATCTGGCGATGGTAGCGGCGCAGGGCGTCCAGCTCCGCGGCGAGGCCACGCAGGCGGGTACGTGAAGCCTCCAGGTGCTGCTCGATGAATCGCACATTGCGAACCAGGGCCCGCTCCGCGCCGGCGTCCTGTTCCAGATCGCGATTGACGATCATGTTGGCCAGGAGGGGGCCGAGCAGGCCGGAGAGGTTGCGTTCGATGCGCTCCCGCAGGCGGCCCAGTTCGGAGGGGCGATTCTCCGATTCCTCCATGTCCAGGTCGCGCAGTGCCTGGCGCACCTGGTGCTCCGCCGCCTCGTCGCCGATGATGCGTGCGAGCTGGCCCCGGAACTGGGTGGCCGAGATCACCGAGAGGCCGCCGCGTGGCAGCGTCGGCGTCTCCCGGCAGCAGGCGCCCGCGGCTTCCTCCTCCTCCGGGGTCGGGCGGGTCAGGAGAGAGACGACGACGAACAGCAGGCCGTTGGCCAACAGCGACCAGAAGGTGGCGAAGCTCCAGGTATTCTGCCCCGTGAGGGAGGTGAGGCGGGCCGCCTCGCTCAGCAGGACGGACTGGTGGAGCAGGGGGGCCACGAGGCTCCAGTACCAGACCAGGGCGCCTGCCGAAAGGCCGGCGAGGAAGCCGTAGCGGGTGGCGCGCCGCCAGTAAAGGAGACCCACCACGCCGGGCAGGAACTGGGCCACGGCGACGAACGAGATGAGTCCGAGCTGGACCAGTCCCTGCTTGTGTTCGAGCAACTGGTAGAAGCCGAAACCGAGCATGATGATCACGGCGATGATCACCCGTCTCGCCCACAGCAACCAGCGGTAGAGGTTCACCTGGGGATCGGGGTAGGTGGCGGGCAGCAGCAGGTGGTTGAGGCACATGGCGGAGAGGGCGAGGGTGGTGACGATCATCATGGCGCTGGCTGCGGAGATGCCGCCGATGAAGACCATCACCGGCAACAGGTGGTTGCCGCTGGAGAGGGCGACGCCCAGTACGTAGTAGTCGGCGGCCATGGGCAGCTCGAGTTCCGTGCCGGCCCAGAGCAGCGGAGGGATGGCCAGGTTGAGCAGCAGCAGAAAGAGGGGAAAGGCCCAGCTCGCCACCGAGAGCGCCCGCTCGCTGTCGTTCTCGGCAAAGCCCATGTGGAACTGGCGCGGCAGCAGGAAGGCGGCGGCAAAGGAGAGCAGCAGCAGGGTGTGCCAGGAACCCTCTCGTACCGGCGCATAGAGGGCCTCCACCGCCTCCGGATGCTGATCCAGCCAGCGGTCGAGCCCCGCCGGGCCGCCGAACAGGCCGAACAGGGCGAAGCCGCCAGCCACCAGCAGGGCGGTGATCTTGATCAGCGATTCGAAGGCGATCGCCACCACCAGTCCCTCGTGCTTCTCCCGTGTGGAGATGTGGCGCGCCCCGAACAGCACGGCGAAGAGGGTCAGGGTGAGACAGAAGACGAAGGCCAGCTCGGCGGGGGCCACCTCCTGGGTCAGTACCCGCATCGATTCGGTGACGGCGCGGATCTGCAGGGCGATGTAGGGGAGCGTGCCGGCGAGCATGAAAAGGGTCACCAGCACACCCACCCACTGGCTGCGGTAGCGGAACGCGAAGAGGTCGGCCAGAGAGGAGAGCTGATACTCCCGCGTGATGCGCAGGATCGGCTGGAGCAGCAGGGGTGCCAGAAGGAAGGCGAAGGTGACACCCAGATAGATGGTGAGGAAGTTGTAACCCTGACTCTGGGCGAAACCGACGCTGCCGTAGTAGCTCCAGGAGGTGGCGTAGACCCCAAGGGAGAGGACGTGGATGGCGGGATGGGTGACCAGACTGCGGGGCCACCAGCCCTGTTCCACCGTCCAGGCGATGGCGAACAGCACCAGCAGATAGCTGACGCCGATGCCGAACAGGAGAGGGGGAGAGAAGCTCATTCGTGGTCTCGCAGCCGCTGCAGCCAGGCGGCCAGCAGGATCAGCAGGAACCAGAGGACGTAGGGGAGATACCAGAGGTGGGTGATGCGCTCCCCCAGCCCCAGCACCGGCAGGCTGAAGAGCAGCACGCCGAGCAGCAGCAGCAGCACGGCGCGATCCACGTATCTCCCGCTTTCGGATGGTGTCGCCATGGGGTCAGGGGGTAGCCGGCAATGTTACGGATTGTAACACGCTCGGGATGCGATCGGGTCGCCAGTGGAGCAGGGCCCACTCCAGAAGCTCCCGGGGCGGGGCACCGGCCAGCTCCGCGGGAGGGGGGTGACCGAGATATTCCAGGGCGGTCGCCAGGGAGCGGGAGGCGTCCCCGGGATCGAGGGGCGGGGCGTGGTTCTGCTTGCTCAGCTTCTGGCCCTGCCGGTCCAGGATCAGCGGGAGGTGGAGGTAGTCGGGACGAGGGAGGCCGAGCAGCTCCTGGAGCCACACCTGGCGGGGGGTGGAGGTGAGCAGATCGACGCCACGCACCACCTCGGTGATCCCCTGGTGGGCGTCATCCACCACCACCGCCAACTGGTAGGCGTGAATGCCGTCGGCGCGCAGGATCACGAAGTCTCCCACCTCCCGTGCCAGATGCTGGCTCTGCAGCCCCAGCAGCCGATCCTCGAAGTCGATGCTCCGTTCCGGCACCCTGAGGCGCACCGCCCGCGGCTGGCGGCCGGGGGGGAGGCCGTCGCGACAGGTTCCCCGATAGATGCCGCCGCCGGCCCGGATCTCCTTCCGGGTACAGCCGCACCAGTAGGCGTGGCCCTTCTCCATCAGCCGCTCCACCATCGCCCGGTAGATCTCGGTGCGACGGCTCTGGTAGAGCACCTCGCCATCCCACTGCAGGCCGTGCGCCTCCAGCGCCTGGAGGATCGCCGCGGCCGCTCCCGGCTCCTCCCGCGGACGGTCGAGATCCTCCATCCGCACCAGCCATTCCCCCCCCTGGGCGCGGGCGTGCAGCCAGCTCCCCACCGCCGCCACCAGCGAGCCCAGGTGCAGGGGGCCGGTGGGGGAGGGGGCGAAGCGCCCCCGAACGGGCGTGGACGGGGAGGCCTCGCTGCGGGTCATTGGCTCGGCGGGGAGCTGCCCCTACTCTCCGTACCAGGTGGTAAAGGCCTCCACGGGCTCCCGTTCGGTACGGTAGTTGTTGAGGGGGTGGTGGGGGTCGGGCCAGCCCAGGGCCATGCCGCAGGCGAGCACATACTGGTCGGAGACGCCCAGCAGTTCCCGGGCGATGTCCGGAAACTCCGCCAGCGAGGCCTGGGGGCAGGTGCCGAGGCCGGCATCCACGGCGGTGAGCATGATGCTCTGCAGGAAGATGCCCAGGTCGATCCACGCTCCCTGGGGCATGCGCCGGTCGAGCCAGAAGAGGAGACCGACGGGGGCGTCGAAGAAGCGGTAGTTGGCGTACCAGAGCGCCTTCTGTCTCTCCCGGTCCTCCCGTCCGACACCGGCAGCGCGGTAGAGGGCCAGTCCGCAGGCGCGCCGGCGGCTGCGGTAGGGCTCCTCCCACTTCTCCGGGTAGTAACGATAGTCGGGACGCTCCTCTTCGCCCGCCTCCCGGGCGGCGATGATCCGTCTGCCCAGCTCCTCACGCGTCTTCCCGGTCAGGACGCTCACCCGCCACGGCTGACTGTTGACCGACGAGGGGGCCCAGCGGGCGGTGTCGAGGATCGACTGCACCGTCTCCCGCGGGACGGGGCGGTCGAGATAGGCGCGGATACTCTGCCTGTTGCGGAGTGCCTCGGCTACATTCATCGGATGAAAACTCCTCTGGAGAAACCCTTCCATCGGCGGACGGGCGGACTTGGATCTGGAGAGGGGGGGCTCCGGAAATCAGCGGCATGTGGGGGTCCGGCGGGCCGTTGGTTCACCGTCCACGCCCGTTTCCCGGGTCGAAACAATAAAGGAATCTCTGATTTATTCAGAGATTCCTGCTAAAAAAACCCGGCGGGCAGGGGCCGGCCGGGTCTCCTGGCGGGTAGGCCGGGGACTCAGCCGCGCTGTTTCTCCCGGATCTCGTCGAGTGTCTTGCAGTCGATGCACAGCGTCGCCGTCGGCCGTGCCTCCAGCCGGCGTACCCCGATCTCCACACCACACGAGTCGCAATATCCATACTCCCCCGCATCCATCCGAGCAAGCGCCTCGTCGATCTTCTTGATCAGTTTGCGCTCCCGGTCTCGGGTACGCAACTCGAGACTGAACTCCGACTCCTGGGTGGCGCGGTCATTGGGGTCGGGGAAATTGCCCGCCTCGTCCTGCATGTGGTGGACGGTACGGTCCACCTCCTCCATGAGCTGCCGCTTCCAGGCGAGCAGCAGTTCGCGGAAGTGGGCCTCCATTTCCGGCCCCATGTACTCTTCGCCCTTCTTCTCTTCGTAGGGGACGAAGTCTTCCACCGGACTGGCGGCGCTGGCCGCCTTGCGGGCGGAGGCTGCCTTTCTGGTGGAGGAACTCTTCCTGCTGGTCGATGCCTTCTTGGCACCGGTGGTGGCGCCCTTCTTGCGGGGCGTCTTCTTTGCCTTGGTGCCGGTCTTGGCTGTTGCGGTCTCGGTGGAGGCCGTCTCCTCACTGCTGGTCTTCTTCTGGGCCTTGGCCATCTGGGTCAACTCCTGCCAACCTTCGAAAAACAAAGAGCGCTTGTATACCAGAATCCCCCAGGGGCTGCAACAAGCGCCATCTGTGGCGACACCTCGTATCCGACTCTCCGCGCACCTCCGGATCGCCCTTTCGGAAGGGGGTGTCGCCGCCCTGCCAAAGGAGAGAACTCTATTTCAACCTCTTGATTACGCAATGGATATCTTCTTCTCCCGGGCTCTCTCGGGAGGCCGTGGACGGTGTCCGGGGGGCACCCGAACAGTCGAGTATCTCTCCCTATCGGCAGATGGGACCGCTGAATTGAGAAGCGGTTCAAAGAGTGTCGCACAGGGGAGGAGGGTCGTTGCAGGGGGGATGGTCGTACGGATGTCGCGGGGGCCGCCCCGGGGGCGGGGCCCGAAGCGGGGTGTCGATCCTCCCCACTCCCTCCCGTGTCGCTTTCCTCGCGCTGGAGAGCCGGACGCCGCAGGGGTGGCCGTTGCCACCCGCGACCGGTATCATGTGCGGCCCGATCGACTCTA
Source organism: Gammaproteobacteria bacterium (assembly GCA_027001815.1). Taxonomy (GTDB): domain Bacteria; phylum Pseudomonadota; class Gammaproteobacteria; order JALTLT01; family JALTLT01; genus JALTLT01. The sequence goes on from JALTLT010000328.1 coordinate 8,193, forward strand.
TCGGCCCCTCCAGGCGGCCGCAGGCAACAGGACCATGCAGAACCCCGAAGCACTCATCTTCGACGTCGACGGCACCCTCGCCGACACCGAGCGGGACGGCCACCGCCCCGCCTTCAATGCCGCCTTCCGCGAGGAGGGGCTGGACTGGGACTGGACCCCGGAACTCTACCAGGAGCTGCTGTCGGTGACCGGGGGCAAGGAGCGGATCCGCCACTACATCGAGCACTATCGCCCCATGCTGCCCGACGTGGAGGATCTGGATCGCTATATCGCCGCTCTCCACCGGGCCAAGACCCGTTACTACACGGAGATGGCCGCCCGGGGCGACATCCCCCTGCGGACCGGTGTCCTCAGGTTGCTGAAGGAGGCGCGCGATGCCGGCCTGCGGCTGGCGATCGCCACCACCACCACTCCGGAGAACGTGTCCGCCCTGCTGCGTCCTTTTCTCGGCGAGGCGCTGGAGGCGTGGTTCGAGGTGATCGCCGCGGGCGACATCGTGCCGGCCAAGAAGCCTGCGCCCGACATCTATCACCACGCCCTGGAAGAACTCGGCCTCGCTCCCGAGCGCTGCCTCGCCTTCGAGGATTCCGGCGCCGGGCTGCAGGCGGCACACGGCGCCGGCCTGCGGACGGTGGTGACGGTCAACGACTATACCTGTGACCACGACTTCGGCGAGGCGCTGCTGGTGCTGGATCATTTCGGCGAGCCGGACCAGCCGTTCCAGGTGCTGCAGGGGGATGCCGGAGGCCATCGCTGGATGAGCCTCGACCTGATCCGCGAACTGGCCGGACGCGGCGCGGGGTGACCGTGCAGCCGCCCCTCGCCTCGCGCATGGCGCGGATCCGCCCCTTCCGGGCGATGGATCTGCTGGCGCGGGCGCGGGCGCTGGAGGCGGCGGGGTGTGACATCGTCCATATGGAGGTGGGGGAGCCCGACTTCCCGACCCCCGGGCCGGTGGTCGAGGCCGCCCGTACCGCGCTGGGAGACGCGGCTCTCGGCTACACGCCGGCGATGGGGCTGCCCGCCCTTCGCCAGGCGATCGCCGGGCACTATGGCGAGCGTTTCGGTTGTTCCGTCGACCCGGGGCGGATCGTCGTCACGCCCGGTGCCTCCGGAGCGCTGCAGGCGGTACTCGCGGTGCTGGCGGGGCCGGGTGACGAGGTGCTGGTGACCGATCCCGGCTATCCCTGCAACCGCAACTTCGTCCACCTCCTGGAGGCACGGCCGGTCCCGGTACCGGTACGGGCCGGGAACGGCTGGCAGCCGACCCTTCAGGAGCTGGAGGCGGTCTGGAGCCCCCGGGTGAGGGTGGTGATGTTCGCCTCGCCCATGAATCCGACCGGTACCCTTCTCGAAGAGGGGCGACTGCGCGAGCTGGTGAGTTTCGTCGAGGATCGCGGCGCGGTGGTGGTAATGGACGAGATCTACCAGCGCATGCTGTTCGATTCGGCACCGTTCACGGCACTCTCCCTCTCCGACCGCCTCTACGTGGTGGACAGCTTCTCCAAGTACTTCGGCATGACCGGCTGGCGGATCGGCTGGCTGGTGGCCCCGCCGGCGCAGGTGGAGGCGATCGACCGGGTGGTGCAGAATCTCTTCCTCGCCGCGCCCACGCTCTCCCAGCACGCCGCCCTGGCCGCCTTCCTGCCGGAGACCACCACTCTCCTCGAGAAGCGGGTGGCCGCCTTCCGCGAGCGGCGGGACTTCCTCCTGCCGGCGCTGGAGGCGATCGGCTTCCGGGTCGAGGTCCCGCCCTCCGGGGCCTTCTACATCTACGCGGACAGCAGTCGGTTCGACGACGACGCCATACGGTTGTGCGACCGGTTGCTGGAGCAGGCGGGGGTCGCCGTCACCCCCGGCGCAGACTTCGGTGAAGAGGGGGCGGCGACTCACGTGCGGTTCGCCTTCACCACCTCTCTCGATCGCTTGCGTGAGGGGGTTGAGAGGCTGGGTCGTTTCCTTGCTGGCTGAGAGAGAGGTGAGCCGATTCATGCGCCGCGGCAGTGCCCGGTGACGGGATTTCCCGACTCTTCTCCCAGCGTTTCCCTCCAGTCCTTTCCAAACCGGAAATGAGCTTTGACAGGTTGTTGAAAAACACCGTTTTTCGACGGCCTGTGCTGCGGTGCATGGAGGCACCGCCGTTTTCGATGACGCCAACTCATTGAAAACGTGAGGAAGCCGGAGATCGCATTTTCGGCTTCCGGCGTCGAAAAAGGCCAGGACGGCCTTTTTCAACATCCTGTTAAGTGTGGCTGTAGGTGAACCCGGTCAGGCGGCTGGGATCCGGGCTTTGTCGGGTCTTGATGGTCACGATCATCCTCCGATGATCCCGGACCCGGACCACCTTCAGGCTCATGTGTCATTGGAAGAGGCTCCTCCTTGAGGCGACTGCACCTCACCCCGTATACTCTGCCAATTGCGGCAGGTGCGCAGGGTTATTGCGGACGCCCGTAATTTCAAGGACTTGCCAAGTGCGCTAAACCAAGGGAGTCTGATTCGTCGTGTGGGAGATCATTGTATCCGGCGGCTGGCTGATGGTGCCGATCCTCGCCTGCTCCGTGGTCGCCATGGCCATCGTGGTGGAACGCATGTGGGCGCTGCAGCGGTCGCGGGTGATTCCGCGTCACCTGGTCGCCCAGGTGTGGCACATGCGCAAGAACAACCAGCTCACCACCGAGGCGATCCGCCAGATCCGTGGCGGCTCACCCCTCGGCCGGGTGCTCGCGGCCGGTCTGGTCAACCGCAACAAGGAACGGGAGATCATGAAGGAGTCCATCGAGGAGACCGGCCGCCATGTGGTCCACTCGCTGGAGCGCTACCTCAATACCCTCGGCACCATCGCCGCAGTGACACCGCTGCTGGGGCTGCTGGGTACCGTGATCGGCATGATCCAGGTCTTCACCGACCTGACCGTCCACGGTACCGGCAATGTCGCCAATCTGGCGGGTGGTATCTCCCAGGCTCTCATCACCACCGCCGCCGGTCTGGTGGTGGCGATTCCCAGTCTCATGTTCTACCGCTATTTCCGTGGCCGCATCGATGAGTTCGTCGTGGTCATGGAGGAGGAGGCGATCAAGCTCGTGGAGGTGATGCACGGTCAGCGGGAGGCGGACGTCGAGGTGGAGGAATGAATCTCAAGCCGCAGCGTCGGGAGGATCCGGACGTCAATCTCACCCCACTCATCGACGTGGTCTTCCTGCTCCTCATCTTCTTCATGGTCTCCACCACCTTCAAGCACGCCTCGGAGCTGGAGATCGAACTCCCCGAGTCCTCCGCCAGGCCGGTCCGGCACGAGCGCAAGGCGCTGGAGCTGGTGATCGATGCCCAGGGACGCTACTACCTGGGTGAGCAAGCGGTGGTCAACACCCGTCTGCCGACCCTCGTTCGCGCACTCCAGCAGGCGGTGGAGGCTGATCCGGATCGCCCCTTCGTCATCCGCGCCGATGCGCAGACCCCCCACCAGGCGGTGGTCACCGCCATGGATGCCGCCGCCCAGGTGGGGATCGAGCGGGTCTCCATCGCCACCACCACCTCCCCGTCCGACGCCGAAGAGGCCCCCTGAGTGAAGCCGGAATCGGTGCCGGGGGTGCATTCACGGGGTACCTACCTCCGGCTGCTCGGCTATACGCTTCCTCACTGGCAGATCTTTCTGGCAGCGGTTCTCGGCATGGCCCTCTACGCCACCACCGAGTGGGGATTCGCGGCCTTGATGAAGCCGATGCTCGACGAGAGCTTCGTCGCGCGCGATCCCGAGAGCGTCATCCGTATCCCGTTGCTGATCGTCGGTCTGTTCGTAGTGCGGGGCATCGCCGGATTTCTCTCCGGCTACGGCATGGCCTGGGTGGGAAGGACGGTGGTCTATACACTTCGGGCCCAGCTCTTCGACCGGCTTCTGACTCTCCCGTCGGGGTATTTCGACCAGACTCCCAGTGGCGA